>JBKPRV010000346.1:0-5901 GCA_046734715.1 Actinomycetota bacterium
CTCGCCCGCCGCGGGCCACCCGCCCACCGGCAGCAGCCCCGACCGCCCGGGAAGCGCTTCGCGGGGTAGCGGTGGGTCCTCCCCGCCCACCGCGCCCGGCTCTCCGACGACCACGTCACCGCCCCGCAGCCCCACCAGCCCCGGAACCACCACGCCGCCGGGACCGTCGAGCGCCGGCCGCCCGTGGTACGAGCTCACCGTCGGCGCCTGCGTCGACGACCTGAGCTTCCACCCGCCATCCAACATCACGGTGGTGGAGCCCGTGGGCTGCGACACACCTCACCGCTTCGAGGTGATGGGCGTCCTGGGTCGGCTACCCCACCCAGCAGGAGTGGGACCGCGGCGTCCGCCGGCTGACGTGCTTCCTCGGGCCGGGCGCCCCCAACCCCTCCTCCACCTTCACCGGCCGCATCGCCCCGTGAGCGAAGCCTGAGGCCGCGCGCGTTGCGTCGCCGTGGCCCGAGCGGCCCGGCGCCTTCAGGCGCCAAGAGCGGGAACTCAGACCTAACGGCCGACGAAGCGGGCGTGGCCGGGGCCGTGCTCGAGGAAGGAAGCCACGCCGATCCGGGCGTCCTCGGTGGCGAAGACCTGGGCGAACAGCTCCTGCTCCAGCTCGACTCCGGCCGCCAGCGAGCCCTGCAGGCCGCGGTCGATGGCCCGCTTGGCCAGGCCCTGGGCCACCACCGCGCCCTGCGCCAGCTCGGCGGCGAGAGCGTAGGCGCGGTCGTGGAGGGCGTCGGGCGCCACCACCTCGTCGATCAGGCCGATGCGCAGGGCCTCCTCGGCGCCCACCTGGCGGCCGGTGAGGATCATGTCCTTGGCCTTGGCCGGGCCGACCAGGCGGGCCAGGCGCTGAGTGCCGCCACCGCCGGGGATGACGCCGAGCAGGATCTCCGGCTGCCCGAGCTTGGCCCGCTCCGAGGCGACGCGGAAGTCGCACGCCAGCGCCAGCTCGCAGCCGCCGCCCAGGGCGAAGCCCGAGATGGCCGCGATCACGGCGCGCGGGATGCTCGCCACCGCGTCCAGGGCGCGGACGAAGCCCCCGCCCACCGTGCGGGCCTCGTCCGGCCCGCCGAACTCGGAGATGTCGGCGCCCGCCGCGAAGATCCGATCGCCGCCGGTGACGACGACGGCGCCCGGCGGGTCCTCGGTGAGGGTGATGGCGGCCGCCTCCAGCTGCGCGAGCAGTGTGGTCGACAAGGCGTTGACCTTGGGGTTGTCGAGCCGGACCACCGCGACCCCATCGCTGCGACGCTCGACGATCACGAGCGCGTCGTCTGCGGACATGCGGAGCACCCTAGGCGTCGCCGAGCAGCCGGTCGGCTGCGGTCCCTACTTCTCGCCGAGCAGCCGGTCGGCTGCGGTCCATGGGTCGAGGTCGCCGGCGGCCACGTCGTCGGCCAGGGCCGCCGCCTCGGGGCTGGTGGTCATGGTCCGGGCCCGCTCCAGCAGCGCGGCGGCGACCAGCCGGGTCACCTCCTCCGACGCCCGGCGGTGGCGCCGCTCGGCCAGCCCGCCCGAGGCCACCAGGTGGGCGCGATGGTCGCTCACCGCGCCCCACACGCCGTCCACACCCTCGCCCGACGTCGCCGTGGCGCACAGCACCGGTGGCCGCCAGCGGTCCGGCTCGCGGGAGGTGGGCACGGCGATGTCGAGCATCCGTTCCAGGTCCCGGGCGGTCTCCTGGGCGCCGGGGCGGTCGGCCTTGTTGACCACGAACACGTCCGCGATCTCCATCAGCCCCGCCTTGTTGGCCTGCACGGCGTCGCCCCACCCGGGGTTGACCACCACCAGGGTGGTGTCGGCCTGGCCCACCACCTCCACCTCGACCTGGCCGACTCCCACGGTCTCCAGGATCACCCACGGGTAGCCGGCGGCGGTCAGCACCCGCACCGCCTCCGGGGCGGCCACCGCCAGGCCTCCGAGGTGGCCCCGGGTC
This sequence comes from Actinomycetota bacterium, assembly GCA_046734715.1. Lineage (GTDB taxonomy): Bacteria > Actinomycetota > Acidimicrobiia > Acidimicrobiales > VFJN01 > ZC4RG19. Next base: position 1,940 of record JBKPRV010000346.1, read on the forward strand.
GCCATCGAGCGGATGAACACCCCCTCGTCGAGGGCGTGGTCGCCCATGCGCACCCGGTCGCCCAGGATGGCCCCGCCGGAGAAGGGCGACGACGGGTCGATGGCCAGGACCGCCACCGGCTCGCCCGCGGCCCGCACCACGTCGACCAGGGCGCTGGTCAGGGTGGACTTGCCCGAACCGGGAGCGCCGGTGATCCCGATGGTGTAGGCGTCGCTGCCCCGCCCGTGCATGGCGCGCCCCACGGCGCGGGCGCCATCGCCGCCGCGCTCGACGATCGAGAGCAGGCGGGCGAGGGCGGAGCGGTCGCCCTGGCAGGCGGCCGCGATGACGTCGTCGGGGGACTTGCCGGCCACGCGGGCACGCTACCTGCGTTGGCCGAAGGCCTCGCTGTCGAGCTGCGGCCCGGCCACCAAATCGCGGACTCCTGGGCTGTGGCTCACGCCCGATCCGCTCGGCCGGTCCCTAGAGGCCGATGCCCACCGAGGTCTCGGTCGGGGCGCCCACGTCGACCACCTCGGTGACGCCCGGCACCCGGTCCTTGAGGATGCGCTCGATGCCGGCCTTGAGCGTGACCGTCGAGGCGGGACAGGACACGCACGCCCCCACCAGCTCCACGGACACGACGCCGGTCTCCACGTCGACGTCGCGCAGGAAGATGTCGCCGGCGTCCGCCTGGATGGCGGGCCGGATCACCTCGATCACCTGTCGGACCTTGTCGGTATCGAGCACGTGGTCTCCCTCGGGCACAACGCGTCGCATCGTCGCGAAATCAGCGCGGTCCAATCAACACCGGAGGCATCGAAGGTGTTCCAGGAATAGCAGTCCCGGAGGCGAAGCGCGAGTCTGGAGTGCGTGACGACATCGGTCTTGGCACACCAGGGAGGCTGGGACGAGCTGCTGATGGTGCTGGTGCCCATCGCCATCTTCGCCGTCCTCCTGGTGGTGGCGAACCGCCGAGCCAGCCAGATCGAGCGCGAGAACAGCGAAGCTGGCGGGCAGGCCGGAGCGGCCGGCGGCTCACCCGGTGGGCCGGAGGGGCCCTCCGCCGGGTAGCGGCGTGCCCCGGTTCCGCACCAGCCGCACCGTCGACCCCGCCACCGCCGAACGGCTGCTCCGCCCCCGCGAGGACATCGTGGCCGAGGTGGCCTCGGACCACGGTCACTTCACGCTCGGGCATGGGCCCTTCGACCACTACGAGCGCCACGTGGCCACCGAACGTGTCGCCCCGAGCGACCCCGACGGGAACGGCTCCGGGGCGGTGCGAGTGACGCAGACGATCGACTTCCGCCTGCCGCGGGGCACCTGGCCGTTCCTCCTGAACCGCGCGGTCCGCTACACCCTGAAGCGGCCGCCCACCGGCAAGCTGCCCTGGTGGTACCCGCCGCAGCGGCCCGACGCCCGCGGCGCCAGCGTGCTGGGTCTGCTGGCCACCCTCTCGATCGTCACCGGCTACCTGGGCACGCTGCTGACCCAGACGATGACCTTCGCGGCCGACGAGTTCGGCGCGGGGACGGGGGCGCAGGGCAACGCCTTCGCCGCGGTGCGCCTCGGGGGCCTGCTGGCGATCGCGCTGGGAGCGGCGGCCGACCGGCGGGGGCGGCGCGTGATCCTGACCGGCGCGCTGGTGGCCAGCATCCTGTCCACCGTGGCCGGGGCCCTGGCGCCCAACCTGGCCGTGCTGGCCGCCACCCAGACGATCAACCGGGGGACCTGGGCGGCCGCGGGCCTGATGCTCGCCATCATCGCCGCCGAGGAGATGCCGGCCGGCGCCCGGGCCTACTCGCTGTCGCTGCTGGCCATGACCGGGGCGCTCGGGGCGGGCGTGGCGCTGTGGCTGCTGCCCCTCGCCGACATCGGGCCCCGCGGCTCGGGCGCGTGGCGCGTGCTGTACCTCGTGCCGCTGGCATTCCTGCCGGTGGTGGCCCGCTTCGGGCGGCTGATCCCCGAGAGCCGGCGCTACGAGCGGCCCCACCTCAACGTGCGCTTCACCGGGCATTACCACCGGCTGCTGCTGCTGGCCTCGACGTCTTTCCTGCTCAACGTGTTCATGGCCCCCCAGTCGCAGTTCCGCAACGAGTTCCTGCGGGACGAGCGGGGCATGACGGCGGCCACCATCTCGCTGTTCGTCCTGATCACTTCCACGCCTGCGGGCATCGGCATCGTGGCCGGTGGGCGCCTGGCCGACACCCGCGGCCGGCGGGTGGTGGGGGCGACCGGCATCGCGGTGGGCACCCTTCTCATCGCCCTCTCCTTCACCCTGGATGATGTGTGGATGTGGCTGGCGGCCACCGTGGGCGGGATCTTCGCCGCCGCGCTCGTCCCCACCATCACCGTCTACGGCCCCGAGCTGTTCCCCACGTCGCTGCGGGGCCGGGCCAACGGGATCGTCGCCACCGTGGCCATGGCGGGCAGCGTCGTGGGCCTGTTCGCCGCCGGGCACCTGCAGGATGCGCTGGGCTCGTTCGGGCGGGCCCTCGGGCTCCTGGCCGTGGGCCCGCTGATCATGGCGGTGGTGATCCTGCTCTGGTTCCCCGAGACGGCCCGCCGCGAGCTGGAGGACCTGAACCCCGAGGACCAGTTGGTCCCGGAGGGCGCCGAACCACCGGCTTCCGCCGACGCTTCGTTCGATCACTCGACCCGCGATTAGCGTCTGGCCATGAAGAGCAGGCGGCCCGGACCCGTCGCGGTGGGGGTGCTGTTGGCCCTGGGGGTCGCCTGCACGGGCAGCAGCGGCGACGAGCTCGACCTGTCGGCTCCGGACGAGTCGCCCTTCGCCGACATCGACAGCCAAGGGGTGGTCCGCGACACCTCGCACCGCGCCGACACGTTCCACGTGGCCCAGGCCACCGGCGCCACGCTGGTGGTGCGGTCGACGCCGCGCGAGGGGGCGGAGGAGATCGCCACGTTGACCGCGGCCGAGGAGGTGAGCGGCATGGTCGTGTGCCTCGTGTCGCAGGAGCTGGGCGACTGGGTGGCGGTGTACCTGCCCACGGGACCGGCCGACACGGTGGGCTGGGTCGAGCGGGACGACGTGACCCTCTCCCGCCACCGGTACCGCATCGAGATCGACCGCACCGCCCACCGACTCACGGTGTTCAACGGGACCACCACCGAGCTGACCGCCCCGGTGGCGATCGGCCCCGACGCCCCGCCTCCCGGCGCCCGCCTGTTCATCAAGGACCTGGTGACCACCCCCGACCCCCTGGGCCCGTACGGCAGCTACGCCTACGGGCTGTCGGGGTCGTTCAACGACCTCGCCGCCTTCACCGCCGGCCAGGGCGTGGTCGCCCTGCACGGCACCAACGACCTCACCACCCTGGGCCTCGACATCGATCACGGCTCGGTGGCCGCCGATCCCGCCGCCATCACCAGCCTGGTGGAGACGGTCGGACTCCCCCTCGGCACCCCGGTCGAGGTCAGCGGCTAGGGGTTGTCCTAGAGCCCCTGGGCCCAGCTGGTGACGGCCGCGGCCACCTGGGTGTCGGCGCCCTTGAGGTCGTGGCGGCCACCATCGATCCACACATGGGTCACCGGGCCGGGGATGGCGCGGGTGTGGGACTCCAGCTCCTCGGGGGTGCCGAACGGGTCGCGGGTGCCGGAGACGAACAGGCACGGCACGTGCAGGTCCGGGAAGTGGGCGATCCGCAGGTTGTCCCCTCGGCCCGGAGGATGCAGCGGGTACGAGATCAGCGCCAGGCCCGCCGCCGGCAGGCCCTCGGCCACGGCCATGGAGCACATCCGGCCACCCATGGAACGCCCGCCGAGCACGACGGTCGCGGGGTCGACGCCCGCCTTGGACGCCAGCAGCCCGGCCTCCTCCACCACGCACGCGATCAGCTTGGGAGCGCGGTCGGGCGCCCGCCGGCCCTCCCGGCGGTAGGGGAAGTCGGCCCTGACGACCGGGAACCCGGTGCCGTAGGCGTCTACCAAGGCGCGCTCCACCGCCACGAGGGCGGGCTGGG
>JBKPRV010000347.1:0-13245 GCA_046734715.1 Actinomycetota bacterium
TGCTTGGGGTGGGCGTCGACGGCCACCGGCCGGCCCAGGCGGGCGGATACCAGCTCGGCCACCAGCGGGATGCGGGACGAGCCGCCCACCAGCAGCACGTGGTCGATGTCGCTGGGGGAGAGGTTGGCCGAGCGGACCGCCCGCTCCAGGGCCGTGACCGTGTCCGCCAGCGGGGGGCGGATCATCTCCTCCAGCTCGGCGCGGGTCACGCGCACCTCGGTCTGGATGGTGGGGAGCAGCACCGGGACCGAGATCTCGGTGTCGAGGGACAGGCCCTCCTTGGCCTGCGTGCACTCGATGCGCAGCCGGGACACCGCCGCCAGGGCCTGCGGGTCTTCGGGGTCGAGCTCCTCGTAGGCGTCGCCCAGGCACGACGTGACGTGCGCGAACAGGGCGGCGTCCACGTCGATGCCGCCCAGGTGCTCGATGCCCTCGGGGGTGCCGAGCATGGTGAACCCGCCGTCGGGCTCCTTGCGCAGGATGGCGGCGTCGAACGTGCCGCCGCCCAGGTCGTAGACGGCGATGACCGCGCCCTGCTCGACCCGGGCCTGCGACGAGTAGGAGATGGCCGCGGCCTGCGGCTCGGTGAGCAGGATGGTGCGCCCGATGCCGGCCAGCTCGGCCGCCTTGTCCAGCAGGTCGCGCTTGAAGGGGCCCCAGTTGGCGGGGTGGGTGAGCACGATGTGCGACGGCCGCTCGCCGCCCCGGAGGCGGACCACGGTGTCGATCACCCAGCGCAGCAGGCGGGAGGTCAGGACCTCGGCGGGCAGCGAGGCGTCGCCCACCACCAACGGCGTGGGATCGCCCAGCCGCCGCTTGAACTGGCGGGCGATGCGCTGGGGGTCGGTGACGGCGTGGCGCTCGGCCGCGTCGCCGGCCAGGAACTCGCCGCCCGGCTGCAGGCAAAGGACCGACGGGACCGTCGGCCCGCGGTCGCCCAGGTTGACCACCTCGGGGCCGTGGCCGGAGTCGGGGTCGTAGATGGCGGCCGCCGTATAGGTCGTGCCGAGGTCGATGCCGAGTTGGTAGGCCAAGTATCCCGTCCCGCGGTCCCGATGGCGCCCGGGCGGCGCCCGGCACGGGCGCGCAGGCTAGTGGCCGTGGTGGGGCAACCGGAGCGCGCCCGTCAGCCGGGCTGCTCGTCGATCAGGTTGGCGTAGTCGAGGCACGTGACCGGGTCGGGGCTGGTCTCACCGTCGCCCTGGGGAGCGGCCCGGGGCTGCCCTTCGACCTGGAACTGCACCGCCTCCACCTCGTCGAAGCTGCCGGCCGTGCACACGATCTGCCCGAAGGCCAGCCGCGAGCCCTCGGCCTGGATGGTGTCGATGTTGGAGTTCAGGTTGACGAGGAGCACGCCGTCCTCGTCGAGCTCGGGACTGCTGGCCAGCGCGGTGTTGGGCGGGATGCGGGTGGTGAAGCCCTCGGCCCGCTGCGCCTCGTTCGGCGTGTACGAGAGCAAGGTCTCCAGGGCGGTACGGGGCGTGGGCGTGGACGACGTGTCCACCGGGACCTGCTCGGGCACCGGGACCAGGCGGTTGGTGTCTCCGTCGACCTGGGTGAGGTAGAGCGTGGCGGTGTCGGTGACCGCAGGGCTGGTGTCGTTCTCGCCCTCGTCCACGTCGGGCGCCTGGTCCCGGGAGATGGCCCGCGGCTGGTCGTCGGTCGGCACCCCGCACGCTGCCAGCAGGACGACCACGAGGCCGGCGGCGGCGGTGGCCAGCAGGTCGGAGGGGCGTCTCATGAGGCCTCCGCGGGCAGCTCGATGACGAAGCGGGCGCCGGTCTCGCCGTTGGCACGGTCCTCCACCCACACGGACCCGCCGTGCAGCCGGATGTGCTCGGCTACGAGGGCCAGGCCGAGGCCGACGCCGTCGATGCCGCGCCGGTGCCCGGCCGACGAGCCGCGGTTGAACCGGAAGAAGATGGACTCGCGGTCCTCGGCCGGGACCCCGGGTCCCTGGTCCTCGACCGCGATGAGCACGGCGTCGCCCGCCTTGCGGAGCTCGACGCGAGAGGCGCCGTCGCCATACTTGGCCGCGTTGTCCAGCAGGTTGGCGATCACCCGGGACAGGCGGCGCTTGTCCGCCTTGACCACCACGCCGGCCAGGTCGGCGTCGATGTCGACAGTCACGTCCACGTCGGTGGAGGCGGTCACCGCCTGCATGACCAGCTCGTCGACCCGCACCTCCTCGAGGTCGAGGTGCATGACGCCGGCGTCGAAGCGGGAGATCTCCAACAGGTCTTCGACCAGCTGGCGGAAGCGCTCGATGTCCGCCGCCATGAGGTCGAGCGCGGCCTTGGCCCGATCGGGCATGTCGTCGCGCTGGTTCTGGAGGACCTCGATCGACGCCGCCAGGGTCATGAGCGGCGAGCGCAGCTCGTGGCTGACGTTGGAGGCGAACCGGGCGTCGCGCTGCGCCCGCTCCTCCATGGCCGCGGCCATCTCGTTGAAGGAGTCGGCCAGCGTGGCCAGGTCGGCGTCGTCACTGGCCTCGACCCGGGTCTCCAACCGCCCGGTCGCGATGGCGTGGGCGGCCTCCCCGATGCCGCGCAGCGGGCGCAGCACCCGGCGGGCGGCCCACCAACCCACCGCCGCGCCGGCCAGCGTCGACAGCAGGGCGGCGGCCAGGAGCGAGATGCCGATCGACTCGAGCGTGCCCTCCAGCTCCTCCAGCGAGACGATCTCGAAGTAGGCGCCGTCGATCGACTCCAGCGGCACGCCCACCGCCAGCTGGGTGACGCCGTCGTGGTCGAAGCGCATGCGGGCCGGCTGGCCCGAGCGCACCATGGCTCGCAGGGACGCGGGCAGCTCGTCCTCGCCGAACTCGGGCGTGAGCGGGTACCAGCGGCCGTCCTTGAGCAGCACGGGGTTGGACCCGCTGGTGGTCTGGAGCGAGCTGAGCACGTCGGTGGCGTCGAAGTCGGGGCCCGCCTGCCCGCGGGGCAGCAGCTGCCGGACCGCCTCGGCGTTCTGGTAGGTGCGGGCCGTGGCGCTGGACTCGCGCTGGTCCAGCAGGTTCTGGCGGGTGAGCCCCAGCGTGGCCCCCGCGAGGACGGCCGAGATCACCAGGGCGCCCACTGCGAAGGCAATGGTGATGCGGGCTCGGAGCCCGAGCCGGGGGAGCAGGCGAGGCGGCCGCACGGGCACCCGGCGATCAGGCCTGGAGCTTGTAGCCGAGCCCCCGGACGGTCACGACGTGGCGCGGGTTGGCGGGGTCGGCCTCGACCTTGGTGCGCAGCCGGCGGACGTGCACGTCGACCAGCCGGCCGTCGCCGAAGTAGCCGTAGCCCCACACCCGCTCCAGCAGCACCTCGCGCGAGAACACGCGGCCGGGGCTCGACCCGAGCTCGACCAGCAGGCGGAACTCGGTCTTGGTGAGGTGGATCTCCTCGCCCCCGCGGCGGACCACGCCCTCGTCGGGGATGATCTCGAGCTCGCCGAAGCGCAGGTGGCTGCTGCCCGAGTCGCTGCTGCGCACCCGGCGGAGCAGCGCTCGGATGCGCGCCGACAGCTCCTTGGGGGCGAAGGGCTTGGTGAGGTAGTCGTCGGCCCCGGCCTCGAGCCCGGCCACGACGTCGTGCGTGTCGGCTCGGGCGGTGACCATGACTATGGGCACGTCGGAGGTGCGCCGGATGGCCCGGCACACGTCGAAGCCGTCGATGCCGGGCAGCATGATGTCGATGAGGACGACGTCGGCGGGCTGGCGCTGGAAGGCGTTGAGTGCCTCTTCACCGGTGCCGGCCTCTTCCACCGACCAACCCTCGTCCTCGAGGGCCAGCTTGACCGCGGTGCGGATGCGCTCGTCGTCTTCGACGGACAGGATGCGGGTACCCACGCTCAAGATCGTGCCTCATCGCGAGGCCGCGCGCGCAGACGCGCGGGCAGAACGCCCCCGGTGACTGCGCGGGTCACCCGGCGAGCGGGCCGGCGTCGTAGTCGGTGTAGGCAGCCAGCAGGGCGTCTCGCCCGGGCCCTCGGCCCGTGCGGTAGTGCAGGCCCTCGGGGAGCTTGGCGCCAAGGTCGCGGCACCCCACCAACGCCCGGGCGCCGGCGTCGGTGAACGAGTCGAGGGCGCGCAAGTCGACCTCGATGCGGGAGGGACCCGAGTCGAGCGCCGCGGATGCGGCCTCGAGCAGTGCGCCGCCCGCCGCCTCGTCGAGGCAGCGCACCACGGCGAGGACGACGGTGCTGCCCTCGGTCGTGATGTCGATGGGAGAGCGCATGGGGAGCTCCGTGGGTGTGGGGATCGTGGCGTCGCTACCGGCGGCGGTGGGCAGTGCCCCGGATTGGGAGGGGGCCTGCCCGGCGGTTGTCGACCCAGGGGTGGAGGGCCCCTGAGTTGGAGCGGTCGCGGCGGTCATCAGTACAAGTTTGCCGACTGTTCGTGTCGGTGCACTGTCCAAGCACGTTGCGATCCGGTGACATGTGACCTTCTCGGTGACTCACGACACATCTTGTGCACAGAGAGAGCGCAGAAGCTCACTCAGAGAGGCGGAGACGCCAGGGGCAGATGCCATGACCGAGTCACCGGAGACCGGGCCACCGTCCAGGGAGGAGATGACGGCACCCGCTTCCGCCGCTATGAGACTACCCGCAGCGACGTCCCACCAGGAAAGCCCTCGCTCGTAGTAGGCGTCGAGGCGGCCGCAGGCCACCGAGCACAGGTCGACCGACGCCGCCCCCATCCGGCGGATGTCGCGCACCTGGGGCAGCAGCGACACGAGCACCTCGGCCTGGCGCCGGCGCTGATCGGCCACGTAGTTGAAGCCGGTCCCCACCAGGGTCTCGGCGAGGACCGTCTGAGCCGAACAGCGTATGGCTTCGCCGTTGCGGCGGGCCCCCCCGCCCCGGGCGGCGGTGAAGACGTCGCGGTGTGACGGGTCGACCACCACGCCGGCCACCACGCCGGCGTCGTCCTCGACCGCGATCGACACGCTCCAGCCCGGGAAGCCGTACAGGTAGTTGGTGGTGCCGTCCAGCGGGTCCACCACCCAGCGCAGGCCGCTGGTGCCGGTGCGGGCGCTGCCCTCCTCGCCCACGATCCCGTCGTCCGGCCGGGCCGTCAGCAGCTCGCGCGCTATCAGCTGCTCGGACGCCCGATCCATCTCGCTGACCATGTCGGTGCTGGTCGACTTGGTCCTGACCGAGGTGCGCTTCCGGCCGAGGCCCTCGACCAGGAGGCGGGCCGCCCGGGTGGCGACATCGGTGGCCAGCGCCAGCAAGTGCTCGGGCGCAGGCGCGGCAGACGAGCCCGGGGGAGCGGGGGGCACGCTCATGGGGCGCGACGGTACCGTGCCCTGCGATGGCCGACACCGCATCCGTCGCCCCCGCCGTCGACCTCCGCAGCGACACCGTCACCCGTCCGACGCCGGCCATGCGCGAGGCCATGGCCGCGGCCGAGGTGGGCGACGACGGCTTCGGCGACGACCCCACCGTGAACCACCTGCAGCAGCGCTACGCCGAGCTCACCGGCAAGGAGGCGGCCCTGTTCCTGCCGTCGGGCACCATGGCCAACCAGGTGGCCCTGCGGGTGCTCGCCCCGGCCGGGTCGCTCGTGATCGCCGGGCGGCGCCAGCACGTCGTCACCCACGAGGGCGGGGCCTTCGGGATCAACCAGGTGGCGCAGCTCCACGTGCTCGACGACGACGACGGCATGCTCGACCCCGCAGCGGTGGCGCACCTGGCGGAGGGAGCCGCCCACCGCTGGCCCCAGCCCGCGGTGGTGTGCGTGGAGGACACCCACCTGGCCTCGGGCGGCCGGCCTTGGCCGCTGGACCGGCTGGAGGCGGTGGCCGGGGTGGGCGTGCCCGTCCACCTGGACGGCGCCCGCCTGTTCAACGCGGCGGTGGCCACCGGGACCAGCGTGGCGGAGCGCTCGGCCGGCGCCATCACCGTGACGTCGTGCCTGTCCAAGGGCCTCGGCGCCCCGGTGGGATCGCTGCTGGCCGGCCCGGCCGACGTGATCGCCCGGGCCCGGCTGGAGCGCAAGCGCCTGGGCGGGGGCATGCGCCAGGTCGGCATCCTGGCGGCCGCCGGCCTGGTGGCACTGGACACCATGGTCGACCGGCTGGCCGAGGACCACCGCCGGGCCCGCCGGCTGGCGGAGGCGGTGGCCGAGCGCTGGCCGGACGCGGGCTGCGACCCGGCCGAGGTGCCGACCAACGTGGTGCTGTTCCGCCACCACGATCCGGTGAAGCTGCTGACCGCGCTGGCAGAGCGGGGCGTGGGCGGGGTCACGCTGGGCCCGGGCATCGTGCGGCTCATGACCCATCACGGCATCGACGACGAGGCGCTGGAGGTCGCCATCGCCGCCATCGGGGACGCGCCGTGACCGCTCTGCTCACGGAGGTGCCCGCCCGGGCGATGGCCGTCTCCGCCACCCGGACGACCCCGAGGTGTCGTGCGGCGCCACCCTGGCCCACTGGGCGGCCAAGGGGGCGGAAGTGCGCCTGGTGGTGGTCAACGCGGGCGACGAGGGCTCGCCCGACCCCGCCACCGACCCCGCGGAGCTGACCGAACGGCGGGCCGGCGAGGTGCGGGCCGCGGCGGCGGTGCTGGGCCTGGCCGGCGTCGAGCTGCTCGGGCTGCCCGACGGCGAGGTCACCAACGACCTGGCGCTGCGGGACCGGCTGGTAGGCCTGGTGCGCCGGCACCGGCCCGAGATCGTCGTGTGCCCCGACCCGACCGCGGTGTTCTTCGGCGACAGCTACGTCAACTACCGCGACCACCGCGTGGCGGGCTGGGCGGTCGTCGACGCGGTGGCCCCGCGGCGGCCAGCCCGCTGTACTTCCCCGAGGCGGGGGCGCCCCACCAGGTGCGGGCCCTGCTGCTGTCGGGCACACCCCAGGCCGACGCCTGGGTGGAAGTGTCCGACGCGGTCGAGGCGAAGGCGGCCGCGGTGGCATGCCACGAGAGCCGGGTGGGCAGCGATCCCACCCACGTGGCCGAGCTGCTCGGGCGCCCGACTGGCCGAGACCGGCGCGCAGGCCGGCGTCGACCACGCCGAGAGCTTCCGCCGCCTTCGCTTCGCCTAGGGCTGGACCACCACGCTTCGCCTAGGGCTCGGCGCCGTTGGGCCCGGTGCCGTTGCTCGCCCCGGCGCCGGGCTCGGGCTTGGCCGGCGTGCGGTGTTGGATGGTGCGCCACTCGCCCATGGCCCGCAGCGCCAGCACGGCCACCACGGCCACGCCGGCGGCGCCCAGCACCGCGCCGATCAGCCCGGCGATGCCGGCCACGACGCCGCAATCGCCGGTGCACTGGATGTCGACCAGCGCCCAGCCGATGAGCCCACCGCACAGCCCGCCCAGGAGGATCGAGGCGAAGGCGAGCACCCGGGCCCCCTGCGAGGGCAGGGCGCTGGGGGCGTAATCGTCGGGCATCGGCCTTTTCTACCGGTCGGGCACCCGCAGCGGGGCCACCCGGCCCTCGGTCGCCCGCACCAGGTCGGCCGGGGCGATGGGGAAGACGTGGCGGGGAGTGCCCGCCGCGGCCCACAGCTCGTCGTAGCGCAGCAGGTCCTCGTCCACGAAGGTGGCCAGCGGGCGCGGGTGCCCGAAGGGCGGGACCCCTCCGATGGGATAGCCAGTGGCGGCCCGCACCCCCGCGGCGTCGGGCCTCGTCACCGCAGCCGAGCCGTCGCCGGTGGCCTCGGCCAGGCGCCGCTCGTCCAGGCGGTTGGGCCCGCTCACCAAGGCCACGACCACCTCGTCGCCCACCGCGAACACCAGCGACTTCACGATCTGGCCCACGTCCACGCCGACGGCCCGGGCCGCGTCCTCGGCCGTGCGGGTCCCCTCGGGAAACTCGCGGACCTCGACGGCCAGTCCCAGACCGGTGGCAGCGTCCACCACGGCCCGAGCGTTGGCGTGCAACGCGGAGGGTTCCATGGGCCCACGGTGCCACACTGTGCGGCATGCGACAGTGGCTGGTGGGAGGAGGCCTGATCCTGGGAGAGGGCGGCCTGCTGCTCGTGCACAACCGCCGGCGCAACGGCGACCACGACTGGAGCCCCCCGGGTGGCGTCATCGACGAGGGCGAGACGCTGCTCGCCGGCCTCACCCGCGAGGTCGAGGAGGAGACCGGCGTGGTCGTCTCGACCTGGCAGGGCCCGGTGTACGAGGTCGAGGTCGAGGCCCCCGGCCTCGGCTGGCACCTGCGGGTCGAGGCGCACGTGGCGGTCGACTACAGCGGCGAGGTGCGGGTCGACGACCCCGACGGCATCGTCGTGGACGCCGAGTTCGTCGATCCCGGGGCCTGCGGCGACCACCTGGCCACCTGCCGCCCGTGGGTTCGCGAGCCGCTGGGCGAGTGGCTGGCCGAGCGCTGGTCGCGGCCGCGGCGCTTCCGCTACCTGATCGACGGCGACGATCCGGCGCGGGCGGTCGTGACCCGCCGGTGAGCGTGAGCGGGAGTGGCGGGAGCGGCGACCGCACCATCCTGCACGCGGACATGGACGCGTTCTTCGTGTCCGTGGAGCTGCTGCGCCGGCCCGAGCTGCGGGGCCGGCCCGTGGTGGTGGGCGGCACCGGCCTGCGGGGCGTGGTGGCCGCGGCCAGCTACGAGGCCCGCGCCTACGGCGTGTTCTCGGCCATGCCCAGCACCCAGGCCCGCCGCCTCTGCCCCCAGGCGGTGTTCCTGCCCGGCGACCACGACCACTACGGCGAGGTCAGCGGCCGGGTCATGGACATCTTCCACTCCTACACGCCGCTGGTGGAGCCGCTGAGCCTCGACGAGGCGTTCCTGGACGTGACCGGCGCCCGGCGCCTGTTCGGCGAGGGCGCCGAGATCGGCCGGGCCATCCGGGCCGAGGTCGAGGAGCGGGAGGGACTCACCTGCTCGGTGGGCGTCGCCGCCACCAAGATGGTGGCCAAGCTGGCCTCGGAGGCGGCCAAGCCCCGGGCGTCGCCCACCGGGCCGATCCCCGGCGCCGGCGTCCGGGTGGTGGCGCCCGGCGACGAGCATGGCTTCCTGCGGCCGCTGCCGGCCCGGGCCCTGTGGGGCGTGGGGCCGGCGACCCTCACCAAGCTGGAGCGCCTGGGCGTGCGCACGGTGGGGGACATCGCCGACCTGCCGGAGGCGGCGCTGGTGGGCGCGCTGGGGACGGCGAACGGCCGCCACCTGGGCCTGCTGGCGCGGGGCGTCGACCCGCGTCCGGTCGAGCCCGACCAGAAGCTCCGCTCCATCGGGCACGAGGAGACCTTCGCCCACGACCACCACGAGCCCGCCACCCTCGCCCGGGAGGCGGCCCGGATGGCCGACGCCGTGGCCTGGCGGCTGCGGCGCGCGGGCCTGGTGGCCCGCACGGTCACGATCAAGGTGCGCTTCGGTGACTTCCGCACCGTGACCCGCTCGACCACCCTTCCGGCCCCGATCGACGAGGGACCGGTGGTGACCCGCCACGCGCAGGCGCTGCTGGCCGGCCTCGACCCGTCGCCCGGCGTGCGGCTGCTGGGCGTGACCGTGTCGGGGCTGCTGGAGGGCGCCGGCCGCCAGCTCAGCTTCGACGACGCCGGGGCCCCGGACTGGCACGAGGCGAGCGGGGCGATCGACGCCATCCGGGAGCGCTACGGCACCGGCGCCATTGGTCCCGCGGCGGCCGTGGGGCGGGATGGACTGCGCGTAAAGCGCCGTGGCGACGGTCAATGGGGGCCGGATGACGGCCCGGCGCAGCCCACGTGACTGCACATTGACGATTTCTCGCGCATTCACGCGTTGTCGTTCGCCAAAGCCTGTGGAACACTTGATCGCACCGGTCCGGTCAGCCGGGTGACAAGGGGTCTGGCGTGCCGCTTTCCGAGGACGAGGAACGCATCCTCCAGGAAATTGCTCAGCGGTTCTACGAGGACGATCCGTCCTTCGCGCGCGAAGTCAGCGAGACCACGCTCTACCGCCACACCGTCCGCCGCATGAAGTGGTCGGTGGTGGGGTTCCTGGCCGGCGCGGTGTTCCTGATCGCCAGCCTGTCGACCTCGTACCTGCTGTCGTTCGCCGGGTTCCTGCTCATGCTGGCGTGCGCGCTGGTGTTCGAGCGCAACCTGCGCAAGCTCGGACGGGCCGGGCTCGACCAGCTCACCCGTACGGTCCGGGCCAACGGGCTGAGAGACGCCCTGGGCGGAGCGGGCCGCCGCATGCGCGAGCGCTTCAAGCGCGACGAGCCCGAAGACGACGAGTAGCCCGGCCGGTTCGGTCTGAGCGACGGACGCGCGCGCTCTCGCCGGCACAGCCGTGGGGCCGTGAGCGTCAGCCGGGGCCGTGAGCGTCAACCGGGGCCGTGAGCGTCAACCGGGGCCGTGGCCGGCTACCAGGCGGCTGGCCCGGACCCGGCGCACCCGCCTGATGTCGAAATGGGCCAGCAGCCGGCTGCTCCACTGCTGCCGGCGCGCGGCCTCGGCGCTCACTGCGGCCGAGCCTTCCTCCGCGCCGACCACCTCCTCGTCGGTGGGCGCCTCCTCGGCGTAGGCGATGCGCTCCATGGTCTGGGCCATGCCCCGGGCCGCGTCCGCGGTGGTGGGCATGGCGACCGCCAGCCGCTCGGCCGTCTCGTTCAGCGTGAGGTAGACCGGCAGGCTGACGCCCGCGTCGCCGGCGTGCTCGGTGGCGAGACGCCAGGCGAGCTGCACCCGGTCCGCCGGGGCCGAGGCCCGCCGCCGGCGGGCGGCCCGCTGGATCAACAGCACGAGCGGCACCAGCACCAGGTAGGCCAGCACTGCGATGCCCAGCCCGATCACGGCCGTCTTCACCGGGCCGCGGAACCAGCTCTCGTGCGTCGCGTCGGTGGTCCCACCCTCGGCGCCCCCGCCGAGCTCCAGCCCCGAGAGGTCACCGGTCTCGACGTCGGGGCCAGTGTCGACCCCCAGGTCCTGGTTGGGGTCGTTCAGCTCGTCGGTGCTGGCGGCGCCGTTCGCGGTCTCCTGGCGCTCGGCCACGCCGAGGAAGTCCGCGGCCCCGGGCGGCCCGCGGGTCGGCGTGGGCTCGAACGGCACCCAGCCGTACTGGCCCAGGTAGACCTCGGGCCAGGCGTGGGCGTGGATGCCGCGCACCCGGTACAGGTTGGGGTCGTTGGGGTCACGGATGCCCGGGGTGAACCCGACCGCTACCCGCGCCGGGAGGCCGACCGAACGCGCCATGGCCGCGAACGCGCCTGCGAACTGCTCGCAGTAGCCGCGGCCGCCGCCGAAGAGGAACGTCTCCAGCGCCCGGTTGCTGTGGCCGGGACCCACGTTGAGGTCGTAGGTGAACTTGGTCGGGTCGCGGAAGTAGTCCTGCAGCAGCAGGGCCTTGTCGTAGGGGGTGCTGCCGTCGGCGGTGACCTTCTGCGCCTCGTCCGTCACCCGCTGGGGGAAGTTGGACGGCAGCTCGAGGAAGACGTCGGCGATGTCGTTCGGGATCTCGGGTGACGCCGCCTGGAGCTCCGCGGCCGTCCAGTGCGGGATGGCCGAGTCCACGTCGTAGGAGTAGCCGTCGGACGTGTCCACCCGACGGTCGACCAGCAGCGTGCTCGAGCGCTCGTCGAAGTCGGCGGGCTGCTCGTCGTCGCCGGTGTCGATGGCCCGGGGCTCGAAGGCGGCGGGGAGCCACACCGAGCGCAGCTGGGTGATGTTGAACGTCTGGTGGACGGTCCGCGCGTCGCCCGCCGGGTCCAGCGCGCGGGGCAGCTCGCCGTTGGCGTCGTCGGTGCTGTACGCCGACTTCCAGATGTCGCCGTCGAACGTCTCCAGCGACGTCAGGCGCCAGTACGAGGGCTCGGGGCTGTTGACCGTGAACAGCTCGACGTTGGTCTGGTCGACCTGGCGGGTCTGGAGCTGCACCATGGGGCTGCGCACCACCCGGGTGGGCGTGTCCTTGGTGAGGTCGCGCCAGGCCAGCAGCGCATCCTCGTCCGCCCCCGGGAGCTGGGGGCCGGCGATGGTCCCGCCGATCACCGCCAGGCCGATGAGCGCGCCGCCGGTGCCGAGCAGGGACCAGCGGCCCTGGGCCCGGTGCTCGCTGGCCCAGCGGGAGGTGCGCTCCTGGTTGGAAGTGCGTTGCAGCAGCACGAACAGCAGGGCGGAGGCCGCGAACAGCGCCGCACCCGCGATCGGGCTGCCCGACCCGCCCAGCGCGGCCGAGAACACGAACAGGGTGGTGGCCGGCAGGAGCGCCTCGAACGTGGCCATGACCCGGAAGGCGGCCCAGTCGGCGATGAAGACGATGAGCCAGATGGCGGCGACGCTCACCGCCAGGAAGCCGTTCTCCACCGGGGCCGGGGCGCGCACCTTGCCGAACAGCCGCCACGCGGTCGACAGGTCGTCGCCCGCCTTGGTCCACGTCTCGCCCGTGGGCAGCAGCCAGTGGGTGGTGTCGGGAAAGCGGGTCCAGGAGATGAAGATGACGGCCAGCGCCAGGGTGGCCAGGGCCGCGGGCACCAGGTGGACCCGGGCCCGGCGCAGCGCGGCCACGGTGACGTGGGCGACGACGGCCGCCGCGACGAGCGGTCCCCGGTACGAGCCGTCGATGAACAGCCGGTGCATGCCCACGATGGCGGACACGGTGACCAGGCCGAGCGCGGCCTCGTTGGCCAGCAGCAGGTGGTCGTTGCGCTTGCTCATCGCCCCGTCCCCGCGGCGATGCCGCCGCGCCGGGACGCGGCCATGGCCAGATCCCAGGCCTTGGCGAAGGGGACGCCCGCGGTGACGCGGATGACGGACACGCCCGAGCCGGGCACCTCCACCGCCTGGCGGGCGCCGGCATCGACCCGCACGACCGCCACCAGGCCGAACTTCTGCCGCAGCCCGGCCGTCGCCCGCAGCTCGTCGCCCGTGGCCTGGGCCACGACCACGATCAGCGCGCCCTGCCCGTCCCGCTTGACCAGGTCGAGCATGGCCCGCAGGCTGGCGCCGCCGCTGGGCTCGACCACCGCCAGGTGCTCCAGCAGCGCCTGGACGTGGATGCTGCCCGACGCGAAGCCGGAGTCGGCACCGTCGGTGGTGGCGAGGCGGATCAGGTCCCGCCGGGCGCTGTTGGCGGTCACGATGCTGGCGGCGGCCGACACCGCGGCCTCGAACGAGGCGGCGTCGTGGGTGGCGCGGCGCACGTCCAGCACGACGGTGGTACGGCCCTGCCACGGCTGCTCCTGCTGGCGCACCAGCAGCTCGTCGTGGCGGGCGGTGGAGGGCCAGTGGATGCGGCGCAGGTCGTCACCCACCACGTAGGGCCGCAGCGCGTAGAAGTCGTCACCCACCCGGCCGAGCGCGTGCGGTTGCAGGG
>JBKPRV010000348.1:0-18845 GCA_046734715.1 Actinomycetota bacterium
GCCTCGATGCGCGGCCCGGCCACGGCGCCCGGGGAGATGAGGTTCACGCGCACGCCGTGCGGACCGAGCACCACGCGGGCGGGCGACAGGTCGCCGTGGATGATGCCGGCGGCGTGCGCCGTCTCCAGCGCCCCCGCCAGCAGCACGCCCATCTGCAGGGCCCGCTCGATCTCCAGCGGGCCGTCCAGCTTGAGCAGCGTGTCGAGTGCCTCGGCGGGTTGGGGATCGGTGATGATCCACGGCCGGTGGTCGTCCGCATGGCCCCACTCGTGGATCGAGATCATGCTCGGGTGCACGCCCAGCCGCTGGGCCGTGGCCGCGGCCCGGTCGAAGTCGGCCTCGGTGCGGCCCTCGCTGAGCGGGGGGTAGGCGATGACGGTCACCGGGCGACCCAGCCGGTCGCTCGTGGCGGAAAACAGGCTGCGCGCGACCCGCTCCCCAATCAGGGAGAGGTCACGGCACCCGGGTATCTGAGGGGCGATCCCAGCCATGACTCCGAGCGAATCTATTACGAAACGCGCGCCGGTTTCGCAGCCGCCGGTCCGGATTCGACCTTTTTCGCTAATTGACGAGCGGGTAAGGGCTCAGACGCTGGCGACCCGGCTGGCCTGGCCTTCCTCGAACCGCCGCACCTGGTCCTTGGGCAGCACATGCCAGACGTGCGCGGTTGCCTTCGCCCAGTGGTCGAGCAACATCGCAGCGCGGCGGGATCCGGTCAGCTCGGCGTGCCGCTCGACCAGCCAGCGCACCTCTTCCAGCCCGCCCATGTCCGGCCGCACCGCGTCCACGAGGTCGGGGTTGAGCCGGGAGTGGAGCCGCTCGTGGTCGCGGTCGAACACGAACGCCTGGCCGCCGGTCATGCCCGCGCCGAGGTTCCAGCCCACCGGGCCGAGGACCGCGACGGTGCCGCCGGTCATGTACTCGCAGCAGTGGTCGCCTGCGCTCTCCACCACCGCGGTGGCGCCGGAGTTGCGGACGCCGAAGCGCTCGCCCACGCCGCCGGCCACGAACAGCTCGCCGCCGGTGGCGCCGTAGAGGCAGGTGTTGCCGGCGAGGATGGGCAGGTCGGAGGCGTCGTTGTCCGGCCGGCGGATGACCACCAGGCCGCCGCCCATGCCCTTGCCCACGTAGTCGTTGGCCTCGCCGGTGAGGTCGAGCTCGACTCCGTGGGCCAGGAAGGCGGCGAAGCTCTGACCCGCGGTGCCGGTCAGGCGCACGCGGGCGGTGCCGCGGGGCGGCAGCTCGCCGTACTCCAGGGCGATGGCGCCCGACAGGGAGGCGCCGATGGCGCGGTCGGCGTTGCGGATCTCGTAGGCCAGGTCGACGTCGTCGCCGTCCCACACGGGCCGGAAGGCGTCGGCCAGCAGCCGGTCGCCCAGGTCGGACCGGGGGTCCTGCAGCTCGACCCGCTCCACGAAGCGGAGCGGCCCGCTCGCCTGCGGGGCGGCCAGCACCGGGGACAGGTCCATGACGTCGGCCCGGTCGTTGCCGGTGCGGCGCTGGCGCAGCAGGTCGACCCGCCCGATGGCCTCGTCCAGCGACCGCAGGCCCAGCTTGGCCAGGTACGACCGCACCTCCTCGGCGATGAACAGGAAGTAGGCGGCCACGCCCTCGGGGGCGCCCGTGAAGTTGGCCCGCAGGTGGGGACGCTGGGTGGCCACACCCGGCTTGCAGGTGTCGCGGTGGCAGGCGCGCAGCATGATGCAGCCCTCGGCGATCATGGCCGCGGTGCCGAAGCTGAACTCGTCCGCCCCCAGCAGGGCGGACATGATGACCTGGCGCCCGGTGAGGAAGCCGCCGTCCACCCGCAGCCGCACCCGGCTGCGCAGGCCGTTGTCGACCAGCGCCCGCTGGGCGTCGGCCAGGCCCAGCTCCCAGGGCAGGCCGGCGTGCTTGATCGACGACAGCGGGCTGGCCCCGGTGCCGCCGTTCTGGCCGCTGATGTGGACCACGTCGGCCAGCGCCTTGACGCAGCCGGCGGCGATGGTGCCCACACCGTCCTCGGCCACCAGCTTCACCGAGACCTGGGCCGCGTTGACCTGCTTGAGGTCGTAGATGAGCTGGGCGAGGTCCTCGATGGAGTAGATGTCGTGGTGCGGCGGCGGCGAGATGAGCCCGACGCCGGGCTGGGTGTGGCGCAGCCGGGCGATCTCGGCCGACACCTTGTGGCCGGGCAGCTGGCCGCCCTCGCCCGGCTTGGAGCCCTGGGCCATCTTGATCTGCAGCTCGTCGGCATGGGCCAGGTACTCGGGCGTGACCCCGAAGCGGCCCGAGGCGATCTGCTTGATCTTCGAGTTCTTGTCGTCGCGGCCCAGGCCCCGGGTCTTGTACCGGTAGGGGTCCTCGCCGCCCTCGCCGCAGTTGGACATGGCGCCCAGCAGGTTCATGGCCTGGGCGAGCGTCTCGTGGGCCTCCTTGGACAGGGCCCCGTGCGACATGGCCCCGGTGGAGAAGCGCTTGACGATCTGCGCCGCGGGCTCCACCTCGTCGACCGGGATCGGCTCGGGAGCGGGGACCAGCTCCAGCAGGTCGTGCAGCTCGATGAGGGCGCGGTCGTTGGCCAGCTTGGCGAAGGCGTCGTAGCGCTCGGACGACTCCGAGCGGATCGCCGCCTGCAGCAGGTGGGCGATCAGCATGTCGCGGTCCTGGCCGTCACCGTCCCTCTCCTGCACCAGCGTGAGGTCGTTGAGGGCCTGGACCGTGTCCTTGTCCTTGGTGTGGGGCTCGCCGCCCTTGCGCACCCGGAAGTAGCCGGGCGACTCCAGGTCGGCGACCTCGCCCCAGGCGGCCTCGTGGCGCGCCAGCACGTCCTCGCCCAGGGCGGACCAGCCGATGCCACCCACCACGTTGGGGGTGCCGGTGAAGCAGGCCTCGACCACCTCGGCGGCCAGGCCCACCACCTCGAAGATCTGCGCGCCCCGGTAGGAGTCGACGGTGCAGATGCCCATCTTCGACAGGATCTTGAGCACGCCGGCCTCGACCGCGGCCTGGAAGCGGCTCTGCGCCTCGGGGCTGGTGAGGTCGCCGTCGTCCACCCGGTCGGCCTCGGCCGCCACCGTGGCCAGGGCCAGGCGGGGGCAGATGGCGTCGGCGCCGTAGCCGAGCAGGGTGGCGAAGCCGTGCACGTCGAACACGTCGTCGGCCACCACCACCAGCGCGGCACGCGAGCGCAGCCGCTGGTGCGAGAGCGCCTGGTGCACCGCGCCGCACGCCAGCAGCGACGGGATCGGCGCGCGGTCGCGCCCGGCGTCCTCCGTGTCCAGGATGAGCGTGCCGGTGCCGCCCTCGACCGCGGCCACCGCCTCGGCCGTGAGCCGGTCCACCGCGGCCCGGAGGCCCTCGGGGCCGTCCGAGGCGGGGAAGGTGGCGTCGAGCGGGATGACCGGCCACGGCGCCTTGTCGATCAGCTCCAGGTTGTCGACCCCGGTGGGGTAGAGGAAGAACGACGCCAGCGTGAGCAGCTCGGCGGCGTCGGCCGGCTCGGTGAGGATGGGGGCGCGCGGGCCCAGCACCGTGCGCAGGCTCATCACCAGCCGCTCCCGCAGGGGGTCGATGGGCGGGTTGGTGACCTGGGCGAAGCGCTGGCGCAGGTAGTGGGGCAGGGGCCGGGCCCGGGGCGCCAGGTTGGGCAGGGGCGAGTCGTCGCCCATGGAGAAGGTGGGCTCGTGCGCGTCGTTGGCCATGGGCTTGAGCACCATGGCCACGTCCTCCTTGGTGAGGCCGTGCATGGCCTGCTGGGCCACGAGGTCGTCCGGCACCTCCAGGGCGGACTCGCCCGCGGGCAGCCGGTAGAAGCCGTCGGCCGCCCAGCGTGAGTAGGGCGCTCCGGCCGCGATGCGCTCCTTGCAGGCATGGTCGTCGAGGAAGCCCCGGGTGGGGTCGACGAACAGCATCTGGCCGGGACCGAGCCGGCCCCGCACCACGCCGCCGTGGCCCCGGACGTCGACCGCGCCCACCTCGGAGCACACGGCCACCATCCCGTCCTCGCACACCTGGTAGCGGAGCGGGCGCAGGCCGTTGCGGTCGAGCCGGGCGCCCACACCGATGCCGTCGGTGAAGACCACCCCGGCGGGCCCGTCCCACGGCTCCATCAGCGCCGAGTGGTAGCGGTAGAAGCCCCGCACCTCGGGATCGAGGTCGCGCACGTTCTCCCAGGCCTCGGGCACCACCATGGCCATCACGTGGCGAGGGTCGCGGCCGCCCCGCATCAGCAGCTCGACCACCGAGTCGAGCTTGCCCGAGTCGGAGTCGCCGGGGTCCAGGACCGGGACGAAGAGCTCCTCGGGGCCGAGGCCGACCGCCTCGGTGCCCAGCTCGGCCCGCCCCCGCATGCGGTTCTCGTTGCCCCACACGGCGTTGATCTCGCCGTTGTGGCACAGCGTGCGGAACGGCTGGGCCCGCTCCCACGTGGGCAGCGTGTTGGTGGAGAATCGCTGGTGGAAGACGGCGAACGGCGCGGCGAAGCGCTCCTCGTGGAGGTCGAGGTAGAAGTCCGCGAGGTGGTCGGCCGGGGCCAGGCCCTTGTAGAGGACCGTGCGGAAGGAGCACGACGCCACGTAGGTGCCGGTGGTGGCTCGCTCGATGCGGCGGCGCAGGCGGAGCGCCCGGCGCTCGCCCTCCGAATCGCGGCCCGCACCCGAGAACACCGCCTGGACGAAGCGCGGAGCGGTCTCCCGAGCCATGTCTCCCAGCGCCGAGGGATCGAGCGGAGGCTCTCGCCACTCGACCAGCGTCAGGCCCTCCTCCGCCAGGGCGGCTTCCACCGCGGGACGGGGATCGTCGCCCCGGACGAACAGCACGGCCACCCCGTTCCCGGCGCCGAAGATCTCGGGCGGGATCGGCGCCAGCAGCCCCGAGCCGTCGGCGGTGCGGGCATCGGCGGCCACGGCGCCGCGGTGCTTGACACACGCCAAGCCGCCAAGGGCGGCGGCAACGATGGCTCGGGACGAGCGACCCTGGGCGTCGGCGACAAAGCCGATGCCACAGGCGTCAAGCTCGCGGGTCGTAGGGGGCAGCACGGCGCACTCCTCCTGACTGGTGCGGAGCCGGGTGTACCGGCAATCCGGGGAGGGGCAATGCACGGTCCTGCGTCTGGACCGCTGTGCGTGCCGATCCCCGGTCGGGCTGGACTTCAAGGGGGGCTGCATCCGCGTCGTCACTGAGCGAAGCGGGCGCCGTTGCCCGAGCCCCCTAGCGAGGGTCAGGTCAGGTTAGCCGATCCCTTCCGAATGGGCTGACCTGGGTTATCGCCGGATCAGCCGCTGGTGACGGGCGGCCCGACGTAGACGGCCATGGGCAGGCCGATGGCGAGCATGGCCGACACCCCCTCGCGCACGGCATCGCCGACCCGCGGCTCGTAGTACAGCCCGAAGGGGCTGTTGTCGACCGATGGCACCAGGTCGGCGTTGCCCTCCGCCTCCAGGGCGTCGATGACCTCGCCCCGCAGGCGTTCGAACTCGGCCCGCTCGGCCGGGGTGCGACCGTCGGCGTAGGCGATCCGGGTGTAGCCGGGGCGGGTCTCCCACTGGTCCATGTCGACGCCCACCGACAGGTGGACCTCGGCGTCGGCCTGGTCCGGCGGGCGGAACCGGTAGCGCACGGCACCCAGGGCGAACGGCTCGCTGACCCCCACGTCGTAGCCCCGGCGCTCCAGCTCGTTGACCAGGCCCCAGCCCGGGGCCCCGATGTCGGCGGGATCGCCCCAGGTCACGAGGTAGCGCCCGTCCCGCCCGCCACCGGGCAGGTCGCCCGAGGCCAGGGCCTCGTCCACCGGATCGGACACCATGCCCACCAGGTTGGTCAGGGGCTGGCGGGACACCTCGGCGCGAGCGCCGTCGGCGCCGAAGCGCACCGTCCCGATCGCCAGCACCGCCACCAGGGCCACGGTGACGCCCACGGTGAGCCGGCGCGACGCCTGGCCGTCACCGCGGGGCAGTGCCTGGAGCAGGCTCCACACGATGGCCACCAGGATCAGCGCGGTGACGGCCCAGGCCCAGAGGGTCAGGTAGAACCACAGGAAGCCGAAGATGCGGCTGACGGTGATCAGCCCCAGCACCAGCACCGCCGCCACCAGGCCGTGGAACCGCAGCAGCTTGCGACGCTCCCCGTCGTCCTCCGCGGCCCGGCGCCGGAAGAAGGTGAGGGCCACGGCGCCCAGCCACACCGCCAGCAACCCGGCGGCGGGCAGCACCGATCCGGTCCGCACCGTGTCGTCCCGGCCGAGGAAGCGCCACAGGTTGAGGTGGGTGCCGACCGCCTCGGCCGCCCGGCTGACGCCGAGGGGGTCGGTGTCCGGCTCGCGGAAGTTCTTGATGATGATGGCGGCGTTGCCCGGGTCGTTGATCAGCTGGTCGATCAGCGGTGGGATCCAGAGCACGACGCCGAGCGCCACGGCCGCCGCCGTCCAGGCCAGCAGCCGGCGCAGCGCGGCACGGTCGTGGTGCAGCTGCACGATCCGCACGACCAGAGCGCCGAGCATCAGCAGCACCAGCCCGCCGATCAGGCCCAGGTAGGACACGTGGGTCTGCATGCAGAACGACGCCGCGAACACGGCCACCGGCAGCATGGGCAGGTCGTCGCAGAGCACGGCCCACACGGCCAGGACCGTGAGGAACCACCACAGCACCGGCATGTACGGGTTCCACGGCTCGGTGAGGGTGTTGGTGCCGTAGACGTGCAGCAGCAGCGCCATGATGGCGGCCACCACCAGGGCCAGCCGGGTGCCGCCCTGGCGCAGGGCCACCCACAGGCTGAGGCCGATGGCGGTGATGTTCAGCACCACGGCCCCGACCAGCAGGCTGTAGGCGGTGCTCCCGAGCAGCCGGTAGATCGGCGCCAGGGCCCAGAAGCTGATCGGCCCTGGGTGGCTGCCGTCGACCCCGTAGGCGTTGATGCGGCCGACCAGGCCGACCAGGGGCGAGTGCCGGCCGCCCACGTCCCGGACCCGCATCTCGGTCTGGGCCAGGTCCAGCAGCGGGTACCAGTGGGGCCGGGCCAGCGCCCCCAGCGCGATGACCAGCGGCGCGGCCACCACCGCGGTCAGACCGATCACGGTGAGCGTGCGCTTGCGCCGGAGAGACGGCTCCGCGGAGGCGGCGGTCTCCTCGGCGGCTTGGCTGTCGTCGGTCTCGTCCGTCTGGCCCGTCGCGCCCGACGGGGGCAGGACGTCGGTACCACCACTCATGGCAACCGCTTGAGCACCTTGAGCAGGCCGAGCCGGACGGGGGACTGGTGGTGCGAGGCGCCCTCGCGCTGCAGCGAGGCCCGATGGGCCAGGAACCACTCGTAGGACTCGATGACGGCCGAGGCGTTCGAGTGCTGCGGCTGCCAGCCAAGCTCTTCCTGCGCCTTGCCGGTGTCGAACCACAGCGACTCGGCGTAGAGCAGCCAGTGGTAGGGGGCGAACGGCGCGAGCCCCACCGTGGCCAGGGCCTTCATGCCGATCCGGGCCGGCGCGGCGGGCAGCGAGCGCACCCGCGAGCCGGTGCCGGCGTGGTCGACCAGGGCGCCCAGGGTCTCCCGCATGGTGCCGAACTCGGTGGCGCCGATGTTGTAGACGGACGGCTTGTCGCGCTCGGACGCCCGCAGCACCGCGTCGGCCAGGTCGTTGGCGTGCACGAACTGGTAGCGGTTGTCCCCCCGCCCCAGCACGTAGACGGGCGCACCCTCGGCCACGAACTCGAAGAGTACGGCGATGATGCCCAGCCGGCCGTGGCCCAGGATGGTGCGCGGCCGCACGATGGACACGTCCAGCCCGCCGGCCGCGGCGTCGTGGCACAGGTGCTCGGCCTCGAGCTTGGCCCGGCCGTAGGCCTCCAGGGGCCGGCCGGGCGTGTCCTCGGTGACCGGGTTGGACTCGGGGATCCCGAAGATGGCGCTGGACGAGGTGTGCACCACCTTGGCCACGCCACGATCGCGGGCCGCCACCAGCACGTTGGCCGTGCCGGCCACGTTCACCGACCAGAACAGGTCGCGGTCCTTGGCCAGCGGCACCTGGGCCACGTTGTTGAGCACCACGTCGACGCCGTCGGTGGCGTCCCGCAGGGCGGAACGGTCGCGCACGTCGCCGGCCACGTACTCCTGGCGGTCCGCGCCCTCGGCCGGGGGCAGCGGCGGGTTGAGGTCGAAGATGCGGACACGGTCACCCGCGGCCAGGGCGCGCTCGGCCAGGATCGAGCCGAAGTAGCCGCTGCCCCCGGTGATGAGGACGGTCCGGGCCATCAGAGCTGCTCCCCGTGGTCGAGGCACCAGCGGATGCTGGCCCGCATGCCCTCTTCCAGCTCGACCGTTGGCTCGTAGCCCAGCTCGGCCCGGGCCCGGGAGACGTCGCAGGCGATGGTGTGGTTCAGCTCGCCCAGCACGTGCAGGGGCTGGACGTAGCGGCCGCGGGCCTGGGCCAGCCGGTCCAGCTGCTCGGCCAGGCGGGCTGCGGCCCGGGGCAGGCGCAGCGTCTCCGGCCCGGACGTGGGCAGGCCCTCGGCCTCCAGCGCCCGGCGCACGGTGGCGAGGATCTCCCGCAGCTCGTACGGGCGGGCGTCGGCCACCCAGTACGCGTTGCCGGGCGCCTTGTCGGCCACCTCGGCCCGCAGCAGGCCCTGGACCAGGTTGTCGGTGTAGGCCATCGAGCGGCGCTGCGTGCCGTCGCCCACCAGCGGGAACCGGCCGCGGCGGATGGTGCGGAAGAACTGGCTCTGGCGGGGCGGCTGGTAAGGGCCGTAGAACCACGGCGCCCGCACCATGACCGTGGGCACGTCGCCCCGGTCGTGCGCCCGCTGGACCAACTGCTCGGCCTCGTACTTGGACAGGCCGTAGCCCAGATAGGGGTCGTACGGGGAGTCCTCGGTGAACACCTCGTCGGGCGAGGCGTTGACGCCGAACGGCGAGTTGGAGGACACGTGGACGAACCGGGCCGCCCCGCTCCGCCGCGCCCGGTCGAGCACGTTCTGCGTGCCGCCCACGTTGACGTCGAAGAACTCACGGGTCGAGCGGGTGGGATGGATCACGGCGGCGGCATGGAACACCGCGGCCTCGGCCCCTACGCCGTCGAACAGCCGGTCGGCGGTGGCCGGGTCGCGCACGTCGCCCACCACCACCTCGACCACGGGGGCGATGAGTGCCAGCGGCGAGGCCTGGTCGTCGCTCGGCACGAGGCAGCGCACCCGTTCCCGCTCCGCCGCCAGGGTGCGGACCAGGTTCTGGCCCAGCCAGCCCGAGGCGCCGGTCACCACCACGGTGGCGGCCGCGGGGCCGGTGGGGACATCGCCGGGGAGGTCGTCGTTCACGTGACGTCCAGGAAGTGGTCGCAGTTGCGGGTCGCGATGGCCATGATCGCCGCCTGGGGGTTGACGCCGGGAGCGTCGGGGATGAGCGAGCCGTCGTTGACCCACAGGTTGCGGTAGCCCCACACCCGGCCGAAGCTGTCGGCGCCGGTGCGGGCGCGGTTCTCGCCCATGCGGATGGACGAGGTCAGGTGCACGGTCATGAGGTTGGCGCGGGCCCGGGTGACCTGGTCCCACCAGCCCCCCAGCTCGTCGACCCGGCGGACCACCGTGCCCCCCACCACCGAGGGGTGCAGCTCGGTGGCCCCGGCGGCCAGCAGCACCTCGCCCAGGTGCACCAGGCCCCGGGCCAGCCGGCTGACGTCGGCCTCGGTCAGGGAGTAGGTCACCAGCGGCGAGCGCACGCCCCGCAGGGCGGCCACGCGGCCGCTGCCGTCGCTGCGGATCGCCGCGTAGTAGACCGAGATGTTCTCCCAATCGGCCAGCGCCTCGGCGAAGGGCGCTCCGGTGTCGGCCAGGGCCATGGCCACGTGTCCCTTGCGGCTGGCGGAGCCCCCGATGGCCACGAAGGGCGAGAACTCGGTGATGCGGTGCGTGGGGACGTCGCCGTGGTCGACGGGGTGGGGGAAGCGGGCCGCGATCTTGATGGTCGGGTGCATCTTCAGCCCGTTGCCCACGTTGCGCCAGATCCCGCTGCGCTGCAGCAGCGCCGGGCTGTGAATGGCGCCACCGCACACGATGACGTGGTCGGCCTCGATGATCATCCGCTCCACGCCGCCCCCGGGATGGGTGCGGCGGCAGCGGGCGCCCACGATCCGGTCGCCCTGGCGCAGCAGTCGCAGCACCCGGCAGTCGGGGATGAGGCTCGCGCCCGCCGCCAGCGCTCGGGGGATCATGGTGCGGGACATCGTCTGCTTCGTGCCCCGGCCCTCCGCGTCGTAGCTGAACACCCGGGCGAACTCGACGTTGTGCCAGCCCAGCTTGGTGGCGCCCCGCTCCAGGGCGGCCGACGACGGGGGCGGGGCGCCGGGCAGCGGAGCCACGGACAGGTCGCGCTCGACCCGGTCGGCGTAGCCGCCCAAGGCCTCGGGCGAGAACTCGTCGATGGCGTACGCCGTGCGCCACTCGGCGGCCAGGTGGTCGGGCAGCCGGTGGTAGAGCCCGCTGTTGATCTCGGTGCTGCCGCCCACGCAGCGGCCCTCGGCATAGGCGATGGCGGGGTTGCCGAGGGCGGCGGCCAGGCCGTGGTGGCGGTACTTGGCCACCATCTCCTCCAGCGAGAACGGCTCCACGGCGTCGGCGTCGACCCACGGGCCCTCCTCGACCACGGTGACCGTGCGCCCGGCGCGGGCCAGCGCCGCGGCGGTGATCGCCCCTCCGGCTCCCGAGCCCACCACCAGGACGTCGGTGGCGAGGTCGGCCATCAGGCGGCCCCCGCCGGGGTGAGCTCGTTCTCGGCGAAGGACACCAGCGACTTCATCATGCGCACGTACTGGCGCAGCACGCCTATCCGGCTGGACTCCCACGACTCGAGTTGCGCGGCCAGGGCCTGGGCGTCGCCCTCGGCTAGGCGCCCGGTGCGGCGTAGGGCCAGGACGTAGGTCCCCAGCAGGACCGATTCGCCCGCGACACCGGCGCGCAGGTGCTCGGGCATGTCGCGCAGCGAGCCGTCGACGAAGGCTTCGACTGATGATCGGAGGGGCTGGTCCGGGGATTCGGTGAGGGCCCCCACGACCTCGCGCTCGAACCAGAGCATGAGGGCGCAGCCTAGGACAGACGCCGTAGCGGTGCGATCTGGCCGCCGCCCCGCTGGGAGCTGACGGACTAGTCCTGTGGCCAGCGCCGCCGCTGGCGGGTGCGGCGGCGGTCGGGGTCGCCCAGCGCCCACGCGCGGCGCCAGGCAGGGGCGTCCGGGCCGGTGAGCGCGGGAGACTCGCCGGCGTGGGCCCGGCGGCGGGCCTGCCACCAGTCGGTGGTGGCCTCGTCGGCCAGGGCGGCCACCGCGCGCTCCAGCGTGGCCCCGAAGCGCCGGGCGTCATCACCGACGGCCGGGGTCAACGGGGCGCCGAACGTGACCCGGGCCGTGGCCGGGGTGGGCAGCTTGCGGCCCTTGCGCAGGATGCGGCCGGTCCCCTGGAGGTGCACGGGCACCACCGCCACCCCGCACCGCAGCGCCAGGTAGGCGGCCCCGCCCCGGAAGGGCTGGCCCCAGCCGTCGGGGCTGCGCCCACCCTCGGGGAAGATCAGCATCGACCAACCGTCCTCGATCAGGCCGGCGGCCCGGTCGGCCGAGCGCCGGCTCACCCGGCTGCGGTCGATGGGGATGGCCCCGATGACCAGGGCGGACAGCACGCTGGTCACCCGGGTGCGGAAGAAGTAGTCGGCCGCGGCGGCCACGAACAGCCGGTGGCGCCAGGGCTCGGGGACCGAGCAGGCCAGCAGGGGGGTGTCGACGTGGCTGTGGTGGTTGGCGGCGAAGATCACCGGGTCACCCGCCTCCACCAGCGGGTCGAGCCGGTCCAGGCCGTGGAGCTGGGGCCGGGCCAGGGCCTGGACCGCGGGCCGGGCCACGGCCTCGACCAGCGCGGCGCGGGCCACCCGGGCCGGGTAGCGCCGGGCCCACTCGGTGTCGTAGTCGGAGCCGGACCGGGGCTTGCGCGCCGGGACCTCGACCCCGCCGGGCACCGTGGGCGCCGAGAAGGGGAAGGGCAGCTTCGGGAGGTAGCGGGACACCGCACCCGGCAGGGCGACCATCGCGACCTACTTCACTTCCGCCATCACGAACGGCGGGTTGTGAAGGTGGGTGATGGTGGCGTCGCGGCCGACCACGTCCTCGGCCATGGCCAGCGCGTCCTGGAGGGTCGACGCCGCGGTGAACCCCAGCCGCCGCACCGAGCGGGGCTCGCCGCCGACGATGATGACCTTGCCGGCGTGCGCCAGGCCGTGGCAGCCCCAGTACCACATGTAGAACGGGTGGACGCCGTGGTAGGCGTAGCTGGTCCGGTACAGGTGCCGGTACCACTCGTCCTCGGCGAACTGCTTCTCGTAGCGGGCCTCGATCTCCACCGGGTCGGTGGTGTCGGCCAGCACCTGCTCGAAGAAGTCGATGTAGCTGGGGTGGTGCACCGGGTGGAACTCCCACGGGGTGGGGTGGCTCATGATGACCACGCCGCCCTCGCGCACCAGCGGCCGTCCCCGGTACATGTTGAAGAAGTAGCCGAGCCCCAGGCACATGACGAGGATCGGGTTCATCACCGAGTTCACGTTGTACGGGCAGATGTACGGCAGCCCCATGGTGAGGATGTCGGTCTGGCCCTCCACCTCGATCAGCTGCTGGCGGTAGACGTTCTCGACGGTGACCTCGTGCACCGCTTCCACCTCGCCGGCCTGCACCGAGGTCAGGCCGTAGGGCGCCTGCCAGGCCTGGAAGATCTTCCGGCGGGCCTTGGCCGGCATGCGGTCGAGCCCGGCCCGCATGGCCACGAACGAGGCCCGGTCCTTGGCCGACCACTCCCACTCCCGCTTCTGCAGCACGGCCATGGGGCCCGACGTGCCGAAGCAGTCGTTGTTGAGCGTGGTCTCGATCTGGAAGATCTTCACCCCCGCGTCCCGGATCACCTTGCCCATGCGCCAGTTGGAGCTGTGCAGCTCGGACGAGTGGCGGTCCATGAAGCTGGTGGACCGGCGCATGGTGGACACGTTGTGGTGGTGGCGCAGGCTGCGGTAGCTGGCCAGGCCGGTGGCGGTGGACTTGTGGCCGCCGTCCATCGACACCAGGTTGATGTTCACGTAGACGATCAGGTCGGACTCGGCCGCCCGCCGGTTGATCTCCACCTCTTCGCCGTGGGGGGTGGTGCCCAGGAAGGCGAGGTTGTCGGGATCCTCGGCGTCGTGGTTGTAGAGCAGGCCGTGGGGGGCGAAGGCGTCGTACACCCGGTCGCCGACCGCGTGGCGCAGCTCGGCCTCGGTCATGCGCCGGTGCAGGGCGAGGGCGGCGATGAGGTGGACGTCGTCCACCCCGGCTTCCGCCGCCACGTCCAGCACCGCCTCGATCACCCGCTGGCGGATGTCGGGCCGGCGCATGGGCGGCAGCGGCAGGGAGATGTCGTCGAAGCAGATCGTGAGCTGCATGCCCGGGCGCAGGAGCGCCCGCAGCGGCTCGCTGTCGCCCAGGGGGTGGTCGAGCGCGTGGCGGATGGCGCCCTCGGGGTCGTCCAGCGGCTCCAGTGGCTCACCCGGGTACAGGACCCGGGTGCGGCCCGCGGGCAGGCGCTCCAGCCGCAGGCTCTCGCCGTGGTGGAACAGGATCGGCGGCGTCGAGCGGTCGACGTCGAGCACGAAACCGGGGCGGGGCATCAGTCGGGCTCCTGGGGAGATCGGAAGGGGGCACGCCAGTCGGGGGCGGCCTCACCGCGGTCATCGAGCCAGAACTCGGCGCTGTGGCCGATGAGGCCGTCCTCGACCTGGGTGAAGGCCAGGCAGTGGAACAGGTCGTCGCCGAGGCTGACCCGGACCCGGGCCGCCACCCGGGCTCCCTCGGTCACGGTCTCGTCCACGGTGATGTGCCAGTCCCCGGGGTAGGCCCGGTTCATGGCGATGAACGCGTCGGGCGAGCCGAAGCGCTCGCCGGTGTGCGGGTAGTCGCACACGAAGCCATCGGCCAGCATGGCCCGCGCCCCGTCCCAGTCGCGCGCCTCCAGGCGCTCCCACAGGGCCCGCACGGTCTCGGCCGGGGTCATGACGCCCTCCTCCGGTCACGCATGTCGAAGGCGACCTTCACGGCCCCCCGGGACCCGGCGGCCGCGGCGTGGGCGATGGCGTCCTCGTAGCGGGCGAGGGGGTAGAGCGCGCTCACCAGGCGGTCGAGCCCGGCGCCGGCCACCAGCTCGACCGCGGTGGCGAAGTCCTCCCGGCGGTAGGCGTAGCAGCCGCGCAGGACTGTCTCCCGGTGCCACAGGCCCGTGAGGTCGAGCGTGGTGCGGGCGGGCATGCCCACGACGTGGACGGTGCCGCCCGGCGCCACCACCGAGAGGGCCTGGCTCAGGGTGGCCTCGCGGCCCACGCAGTCGACCGCGGCGGGGACGCCGCCGGTGAGCTGGTCGCCGACCATCATCGACCCCGTGGCCGAGCGCACCGCCCGGGCCAGCTCGCCCGGGGTGCACACCACGTCGGCGCCCAGCTCCTTGGCCCAGCGGCGCTGCTCGGGGTGCTTGGCGGTGGCCAGGATCTCTGTCGCCGGGGAGAGGCGGCGCAGCGCCGCCACCGTCAGCAGGCCCAGCGTCCCGGCCCCGATGACCGCCACCCGGCCGGCGTCGACCTGACGTGCGGCATGCACCGCGCAGGCGGTGGGCTCGATCATCACCGCCTGCTCGTCGCTCAGCCCGTCGGGCACCTCGACCACCTGGCTGGGGTGGACCACCATCTCCTGCGACCAGCCGCCGCCCGTCGTCTCGCAGAACCCGCACTGCAGGCCCGGCTCGAGATGGCCGAAGGCGACCCGCTCGCACAGGTTGATGGCCCCCGCGGCGCAGGCGGCGCACGGCGGCTCGATTCCCCGGGTGGCGCAGGTCAGCACGGGGACGACCACGACCCGCCGGCCGTCCTCCAGGTCGCCCACGACCTCGTGGCCGGGCGTGAAGGGGAACGACACGATGGGCTCGAAGTAGCGGGACGAGCGCCCGTCGATGGTGGCGAGATCGCTGCCACAGATGCCGGACAGCCGGGGACGCAGCCGCAGCCAGTCGCCTGCCGGGAGCTCGGGCTCGTCGACGTCCCGCAGCGACAGCGGGCCGTAGCGGGCGCCCCGGCCCGGGCGCAGGGTCCCGGCCACCATGGCCGCCGCATAGCGGGCGGGCTGGCGGGAGAACACCAGCGCCTTCACGATTTCCCCCACGCGCTGGAGGTGAGCACCCGGGTGAGCAGGCCGGGCTTGCCACCGCCGTGCCACGACGGCCCGATGGGCAGCGGCGGCTCGGGCGAGCCGGCCATGACGTCG
Source organism: Actinomycetota bacterium (assembly GCA_046734715.1). Lineage (GTDB taxonomy): Bacteria > Actinomycetota > Acidimicrobiia > Acidimicrobiales > VFJN01 > ZC4RG19. Next base: position 15,274 of record JBKPRV010000348.1, read on the forward strand.
AACTGCTCGACCAGCCAGCCCCGCTTGCGGGCCAGCGCCGCCAGCCGGGTCTCGGGGTTGACCGCCACCGGGAAGCCGACCGCCTCCAGCATGGGCAGGTCGGACGTGGAGTCGGCGTAGGCCACCGCCTCGGCCAGGTCGAAGCCGTTGGCCGCGGCGTAGTCGGCGAGCACCGAGGCGCGGGCTTCGCCGGTGGGCGGGACCTCGGTCAGCTCGCCCCGGTAGGTCCCGTCGGACCGGGTGTCGAGCCGGGCGCACACCACGTCGTCGAACAGCGGCCGCAGCGGGGCGATGGCGAAGTCGAGCGCCCCAGTGATGAGGACCGTGCGGTGACCGGCCTTGCGGTGCTCGCGCACTCGGCGGATGGCGGCCGGGAACGACTTGGCCAGCAGCAGGTGGCTGAACATCTCGGTGGAGTCCTCGTCCAACTGGGCCACGGGTGCCTTGTCGTAGCGCCGGTAGAAGTGGCGCAGGAAGTCGCTGCGGTCCCGCCGGTCCAGCGCCAGCAGCGAGGGCGCCTCGGCCAGGATCCGGATGGCCTGGCGGATGCGGTCCTCGGTGGGCAGCCGGCGGGTGGCCAGCCAGGAGTACGACGCCACCACGTTGGAGGCGATGAGCGTGTTCTCCAGGTCGAAGGCGGCGAAGTGCCGGGCCGGGTCGAGCACCTGGCGGCGCAGCCGGTCGGCCCGGTTCACGACGGTGCGCCCGCCGGGCGTGGTCCGCACCCGGGCGTGCTGCACCACCGACGGCAGGTGGACCTCGCGCACGTAGGTCGGCCAGTCCACGACCCGGGGGTCGAAGCAGAACGCCTCGCGATCGGCCTCGTCCAGTTGCTCGTAGCGGGCCAGCAGGCGGTCCACGCCGTAGATGGCCTCGCACTCGGCATAGGCGCCGTACAGCTCCACGTAGCCGAGGGCGCGCTCGGCTTCCTCCCGGCGCTCCTCCAGCCGGGCCGACCACAGCGCCTGCCGGCCCCGCAGCGGGAGGGCCTGGAGCGTCGACTCGGCCCGCTCGATGGTGGTCTTGGCCCGCTGCAGCTGGCGCTGGACCCGGCCGCGGCCCGGGAACGACCAGTCGGGCACCACGATGGGCTGGCCCTCGCTGTCGTACAGCGGGTGCTCCAGGAACCAGGAGCGCGACAGGTCGACCAGCACCCGGTAACGCAGCGGGTTGGTGGAGCCCGACGCCACCTGGGTGATGGCGGGCTCGTCCGGCGGATCTCCGGCGGCGGCATCGATCACCGCCGCCACCACCAGGTCGACGGGGATCACGTCGACCGTGCCCTCGGGGACGCCCGGGAACTCCTTCAGCAGGCCGCGGGCGTAGCTGATGATGATGGGCTCGGCCATGCGGAAGCCCCGGATCCAGCCCGGGCGGGGCTCGGCCCAGGCGGACTCGATGATGGACGGGCGCACGATCGACACCGGCAGGTCGCCGCGCTGCTGGAGCAGCGCCCGCTCGCCCAGGGCCTTGGTGTAGGCGTAGGCGTCGGGCCAGCCGAGAGAGGCGGCGCGGGCCCGGCCGATCTCCACCATCCGCTCCCGCACCCAGTCGCGGCGGCGCGACTCGGTCTTGGCCGCCAGCGCCGGCGTGCCTGCCGCGCCCAGCTCGCGCCGGGCCTCCTTGCGGAAGCGGGCCAGCGCCTCGGGTGTGCGGCTCTGGGCCTCCGCGTCGCGCCGGGCCTGGCGGGCGCCCTCGACCTCGCCGCGCCAGTCCACGTCCACGAAGAACGAGCTCTCGTGCACCGGCTCCTCGGGCGCCGCGCCCCGGCGGTTGCCGGCCACGTAGCAGGTGGACACCGACACCAGGTGGGGGCGCACGCCGAGCTCGTGCAGCGTGAGGGCGATGCGGCTGGGGCCGAGCAGGTTGACCTCGACGGCGGTGTCGAGCGGCGAGTCGAACGCCACCGTGGCCGCCGAGTGGACCACCACGTCGCAGCCGGCCAGCGCGGCGCGGCCGTCGTCGTCCAGGCCCAGGCCGTCGCGGCCGACGTCGCCGGAGATGACCGTCACGCGCCGGCCCACCATCTCGTCGAAGGCGGGGGTGCCCAGCTCGCGGCGCAGGCGCTAGAAGGCGTCGTTGCGGAAGATCTCCCGCCGGGCCCGCTGCGCCGCCGACGAGCGCTTGCCCGGCCGCACCAGCAGCACCAGCTCGCAGCCGGGCACCGAGCGCAGCAGGCGCTCGATCAGCGCAGTGCCGAGGAAGCCGGTCCCGCCGGTGATGGCGATGCGGCGGCCGTCGAGTGCCTCAGGGATCACGTCCACCTGTCTACCATTTGGTAGATGGAGAGGGCGACGGCCGCCACCAGGGCGGTCCCCAACCGGACCGCGGAGCGCACGTTGCGGGCCGCGCTCGACGCCTTCGGCACCCGGGGCTACGGGGCCACCTCGCTGGACGACCTCGCCCGCGAGCTCGGCATCCGCAAGCAGACGATCCTCTACTGGTACCCGTCCAAGGAGGCACTGCTGGACGCGGCCATCGACCGGGTGGCGGCCGAGGTGACGGTCCGGCTGGAGCAGGCGGTGGCGGGCGCCGCGCCCGGCTTCGAGCGGGTGGAGGCCATCGTGCGGGCCATGTTCCGGCTGGCCGCCCGCCATCCCTCGATGCTCGGGTTCCTGCGGGAGGTCACCCGCCTGGGCCCGCCGGCCTCGTCCCGGCTGCTCGGCGCCATCGCCCCGCTGATCGAGCGGGCCGCCGGGTTCCTGGCCGCGGAGATGGACGCGGGCCGGATCCGGCGGCACGACCCTCGGCTGATCCTCCTGGCGGCTTACTCGATGGTGACGGGCCTGGCCACCGAGGTCGAGGTGCTGCGGGCCTTCGGCGAGGAGCCGACGCTGGCGTCGCTGGTGCGCCGGCGCGACGAGCTGATCTCGCTGTTGCGGGACGCGCTGGTGCCGCCCGCCCCGCTGATCCCGTGATCAGGGTCGGGGGCCAGATGGCCAAGCGCGCCTGATCAGCGCTTGGTGGAGAAGCGGGAGCGGTGCTCGTGGCGCTCCAGGGCCAGGCGCACCAGCTCGTCGACCAGGTCGGGGTAGGACAGGCCGGTGGCGGCCCAGAGCTTGGGGTACATCGAGCCGGGGGTGAAGCCGGGGATGGTGTTGACCTCGTTGACCAGGAAGCCCCGCCGCCCCTCCTCGAAGAAGAAGTCCACCCGGGCCATGCCGTCGCAGCGCAGCGCCCGGTAGGCGTCGAGGGCCAGGGACCGGACCTGCTCGGCGTCCTCCTGGTCGAGGGGCGCGGGCACCAGGAGCTGGCAGGTGCCGTCGATGTACTTGTCGTCGTAGTCGTAGAACTCGTGGCTGGACACGATCTCGCCCGGGACCGAGGCCTTCGGGTCGGCGTTGCCCAGCACGGCCACCTCGATCTCGCGGGCGTCGACGCCCTCCTCGATCACCACCCACTCGTCGTAGGCGGCGGCCGTGGCCAGCGCGCCGTCCAGCCCGTCAAGCTCGTGGACCTTGCTGACCCCCACCGACGAGCCCATGTTGGACGGCTTCACGAACAGGGGATAGGCCAAGCCCTCGGCCGCCACCGCCTCGTGGCCCCGGTCGAGCTCGGTGTCCCGCAGCGCC
>JBKPRV010000349.1:0-4604 GCA_046734715.1 Actinomycetota bacterium
GAGATAGTGAGTGAAGTCTCGTGGGCTCGGAGATGTGTATAAGAGACAGGGCGCACCCACCCGCCAGCACAGTGCATCCCGATGTGCGGTCCGACGGCAATGATGTGCGATCCGACGGCAATGCGATGGTCGATCGCGCGCGGCGACCGGGAGAGGGTGAACGCAAAGGTCAGGGAGTCCTTCACATCCGCGATCCACCGCTGACGTTGACTCTGGCAGGGAGCGGCGCGCCTGCCGATCGGGTAACCGTAGAGCCACGCGCCAGCGCGCGATCGGTCGGCGCACCAAGGCGGCAGAGCGACGCCCACCGGGCAACTTGTGCACTCGACGTGTCACGGACCCGGCGCTAGGCGACACCCTCGTCTGTCGTTCTGTCGCGAACCCCTCGTGGCGAGGGAGCGCCACTCCGGGCATTCGGTCGACGTCTGACTTCGCTTCGCTGCCTAAGCCTGGCAGTAGCTTCGGTCACCGCGGGAGCGGGTTCGGGCCCGTGGCGGTGACGAGCCGCTGTGGCACCCAGTCGTCGACGTGGCTGAAACCCTCGAAGCGCCCTTCCTCGTCCTCGACGACGTCGAAGAAGGAGCGACGGTAGAACTTCACGTGGGTGAAGTCCTCGAACAACACGTAGACGGGCTCGACGTCGGGACTCTGGAACTGCTGCCCAGTCAGCGCGGCCCGATGCACTCGCGAGAACTCGTCGATCTCCTCACCGACGACGACGCCGAGGTGCTCGAGGCCCATCCGGTAGACACGCTGGTGAACAGGCGGGATGAGCTCGATGCGCGAGACCGGAGTCCCATCGAGCACACCGAGCGCCTCGGCAAGCACGAGCAAGGAGATCGGACGCCCGTTCCAGACGCTCTCGCGGTTCGCCTTCGCGTGGCGCTCGAGAAGCGTCCGCTGATGGACATACAGGTCCCAGTCGGCGACGCGGACGGCGAGATGGCTGAGCGGATACGGGGCGATGTCGATCCCGCGGGCTCGAAGACGGTCGCGCTGCATCGCCGCGAAGGCTCGATAGTCGCCGATGATCTCGGCGATTGGATCAGACGTCGCCATGTGGCATCCCCGTCCGCCATCGTAAGCCGCCGAGTGGCTCTATCGCTCTGAGCACACCCCCAGTGAGCCCATCCCCGATGTGCCAAACGGTGTCACCTTCCCGGCGATAGGAGACGGCGCGCGACGCGTCCTCGAGCCGGCATCATCAGGGACACCACATGGGGGTCGGTCGGCCGGTGGTCTTCTTAGCCCGACTCGAGCGCCGCCAGCGCGGCGGTGGTTGCCCACGTGTGGTCCTTCTGCCAGGGCGGGCCGACGCGACGCCTCAGGCCATCTACCGCTGCGGGCACCTCGATCGAGTGCGGCTCGACAACATGGATCCGCAGGCCAGCGTCACGTGCCGCCTCGATCACCGCGCGCTCAAACAGATGTCCCTCCGCGGCGTGGAGCAGCGCGTGCGACGCAAGGATCTGCACAAGACGTGCCGGGAGTCGTCGCTCGGCTGCCACCACACCCAGAGCATCGGCGCGTGCAACGGACCGCAAGGCCTCTCCGACGGCGTTGCTCGCAGCCTCCGCCACCGCGTCGATGACGCTTTCGGGCCATCCGCCTTCGGCCACGGCGTGGTAGGGCTGGCGAGGCAATGACGCGTCCACCAACTCGACGCGTCTTCGGTCCAGCAGCGCAGGCGAGCCAGCCGAGCCGGAGACGACAACCAACACGGCCCAGCCCGAGTGGCAACGGAACCCGACCGCAGCGGGGTCTCTCACCACATAAAACCTACGACCGTCAGCCGGCGTTCTGGGCGAGGTGCACCTGGGAGCCCGGTTCCGGAGATACCGTCGCTTTCGTGGACTGCGACGAACAACTGCTCGCGGTCCTGTGCGCTCATCTCGATCGACCCGGGCTGCGGTTCACCGAACCGTTGCAACCGCTTCAGGGTGGCTACTCGAACGAGATCTTCCGCTTTCGACTCGAGGACGCGACGCCTCCGTTCGACCAATCGCTCGTCCTGCGACTGACGCACGACGAACGCGACACCGCTCGCGAAGGAATCATCGAGAACGGTGTCGCCGAACGCGGATTCCCCGCCCCACCGGTCCTGGTGCGCGGCAGGTCGTCGTCCGCGTTCGGCGCGCCGTTCCTCATCACGCAACTGTCGCCGGGCGTTGCATTCGACGAGACGATCACCGCTCGCACCGCGATCGGCGCGTTCCGGCGGCTTCCCGACCAGCTGGCTGCCGCGATGTTGGCCCTGCACAAGGTCCCGACGGAGAACATTGCCGCCGGCTTGACAGCGGAAGGATGGGAGCCCGACCGCCTGGACAGCCTCGCGGTGCTCTCGGACATCGACGACTACGCCGACCAAGCGAACTCGCCTGATCTACGGCGACGAGCTGCCATGCTGCGCGAGAACCAACCTTCGTTCGCTCGCCCCGTCGTGTGCCATGGCGACCTGCACCCCTTCAACCTTCTGTTCGAAGGCGGCGAGGTCACTGTGGTCCTCGACTGGGAGCTCGCCCGGCTCGCCGATCCTGCGTATGACGTCGGACGCACGCTCGTACTGCTTCGACAGGCGCCGTACCCGATGTCTCCTCTCACCCGAGCCGTCATCCGGCCGTTCGCCACCGGCCTGGCGCGAGGGTTCGAGCGGCGCTACCGCGCCAGCAACCCGCTCGACGAACTGAGTGTCAGATGGCACGAGGCTCTCCATTGCTTGCGCGCGCTCGCCATCGTCGAAGTCGGTGCGACCCTCGCCAGCGGTTCTCGGCTACGGCGCACTGCAGACGTGTGGCTCCCGGTTGTGTCGAGGCTCGAACGCCGCTTCGCGCAGGTCGCCAAGCAGTGGTGAACAAAGTTCGGTGGCCCGAGGCGACACCATCCCCAAGGTGCCGAAGGGTGTCACGCTCCCGGCGTTCGGTGCTACTCGAACTGGCTCGTCTCCACGGGCATTATGGGATCCGGTTTGGTGCGTGCTTGCCGAGTACCGATCGATGGGTTCAGTCTCGGGCGAGCGCCTCGACCCGGCTGAGCGCGTCGTGCGCGTCGGGCATCGCGCGGATTTCGGCCCGGACACGCTGAGCGGCGCGTGGGTAGCTCGCGTCGTCGAGGACTGTCCGCAGGGAGTCTCGGACAGCCTCAACCGACAGCTGGTCTTTGAGGAGCTGCCGCCCTGCGCCGGCGGTGACGACGCGCTCGGCGTTGGCGTACTGGTCGGCTCCCTGCGGAAGGACCAGCAGGGGAAGGCCGAAGGCGAGAGCCCCGAGAGTCGTTCCCGCTCCGCCGTGGGTGACTACCGCGTGACAGCGTGGCAGCAGCTCCTCTTGCGGGATGTATCGGTGGACGACCACGTTGTCGGGTTGGGGGCCGAGACTCGCCGGATCGTTCTGACGGCCGATGGTGACGATGAGGGCGATGTCCTCATCGCGTACCGCCTCGATCACGAGTCGGAATATGTCGAGGTTGCGGTTCCATACCGTCCCCATCGTCAGATAGACGATGGCGGCAGAGTCGAGTCGATCGAGCCACTCCGGTGGGGCGGCACTTGGGACCTCGGCGGCGGCTGGTCGCAGTTGCTGTACGGCGGTGATGGATGCGATCTCTGGCGACTGCAAGGCCGGCGGACACGTGTCGACGTAGAGATGGCGGAACAGTCCAGCAGCTGGATGTGGTTCGAGCCCTCGCGCCCGCCAGTGCGGGGCCGCGGCCTCACCGGTCGCCCGGAGAAGTGACGAACCGATGAGCGCCCCATAGCTGACGTCCGCGTAGGGAATGCCGCGGGCGGTGCCAACCAGCGGCGCCGCCAACTCGGCCACCTCGTGGACGACGATCTGAGGTCGCCACGTGTCGACGATGGCTTCAAGGTCCTCGGCTCGAGGCACGAGCTCGAGGTTGGCGAAGATCTCGGTCAGGAAGAAGCGGCGTTGCGCGTCGCCGACGAGCTGATCGTAACCTGGGAACTGCGGCGTCCACTCGGCCCTGAACCCTTCGTCGGGACCAGCATGGAACGCATCGAACCCGGCGTGGCGCGCCCGACTCGTGTACGGCTCACCCGTCGCGAACGCGACCGAATGCCCAGCGCTTCTCGCCTCGACCGCGAGGGGAACCAGCGGCTCGAAATGACCAGCAAGCGGTCGAGTCGTGAACAGCATCCGCGTCGGTGCCATCGGACCATCTTCGCCGCAACGCGACTCGATGGCCGCGTCCCGGGAGTTCACGTTCGGCGACTCCGTGAGGAATCGCGCCGGCGCGGCGCCCGACGATCCAGAAGACGCGCCATAACGACGGATCTGGTCGCGGGCGCCAGAATGAAGCTGCTCAGAACGTACGCCCCACACCGCGCCGCCTGCTGGCATCGGCGGCGTGGCCGACGTGCCGATCGGCCGCGCCCCGCCAAGCGCCAGCAACCGGCGGTAGGTGGCAGTCCGGTACCCGGGCTGACAGCCAGACGAAGACCTTCAGATGACGAGACGACGACCGCCGTCGACCACGAGGCGCTGTCCAGTCACGAATCCAGCGTTGTCCGAGGCAAGGAAACTGACGGTGTGGGCGACATCATCGGGCGTTCCCATCCTTCCGACCGGAACAGTTGCGAGATAGGAGCC
>JBKPRV010000350.1:0-10104 GCA_046734715.1 Actinomycetota bacterium
TCGTTGAGCAGGACGACGGCGTCGGCCTCGTAGGCCAGGCGCGCCGCCCCCCGCAGGTGGTGCAGGTGGAGCCGGCGGGCCGTGAGGCCCTGCTCGCCTGCGGCCGACACCGCGACGACGGCTGCCCGCTGCTCGAGCGCCACCTCCTTCAGCGCGGCCGCGACCCGGCCGATCCGATCGTTCTCGGACACGTGCGCCGACGACATGGCCGCCGCCGGCACCTTCTGCACGTAGTCGACGAAGAGCACGTAGGACTCGCCGGCGAACCGGCTCACCTCGTCGCTCAGGGCTGCCACGTCGGTCCGGGTCGTCGAGGCGGGGTAGAGCACCAAGCGGTCGCCGTAGGCGGCGATGCGCTGCTGGGCCCGCCCGAGCAGCGGGTCCGAGTCGAGCGCCTCGCGCAGGGTCAGTGCCCCCGCCGCCACGTCGCCGAGGCGGCCCTGCAGCTCCTCGAACGACAGGCCGTCCAGGCGCTGGTCGGCCAGCGCCGCCTCGCGCAGCTCGCAGGCCAGGAGCCGCGCCACCAGCGTGGCGGGGTCGTGGTCGAAGCACGCGTACACCGAGACGACGCCGCGCCGGGCCATCGTGCGTGCCCACTGCAAGCAGGCGGTGGTCTTGCCCACGCCCGGCTTGCCGCCGACGAGGACCAGCTCACCCGGGCGGACCCCGCCGGACAGCGCGTCATCGAGCGGGGTGAAGCCGGTCGGTTGCACCTCCCGGTGCCGGTCGCCGGGCGTCCGCTGGTGGAGCTCCACCAGCGTCGCCAGGGCCGAGCGGGGACCTCCCCGGCCGGGCTGTCCTTGGCGCACGGGCGTCGTCGGCATCACCACGCCGACAGCCCGTCGACGATGCTCATCGCGGCCGGGCCGAGCACGACGATGAACAGTGCGGGCATGATGCACAGCACCGTGGGGAAAAGGATCTTCACGGGCAGCTTCATCGCCTGCTCCTCGGCGTGCTGGCGCCGCTTGATGCGCAGCTCCTGCGATTGCACCTCGAGGGTCTTGGCCACGGGGACGCCGAGGCGCTCGGCCTGGGCGAGGGCAAGCACGACCTGGCGCAGCTCGGACACCTGGACGCGTTCGGCCATGGCGCTCAGCGCGCTGGCGCGGCTCATGCCGGCCCGGATGTCCTGACCGACCCGGGCCAGCTCGTCGCCGAGTGGGCCCCGGGTGCGGCGCGACACCCGGGCGATGGCGGTGTCGAGCCCGAGGCCCGCCTGCACGGTCACCGTTAGCTGGTCGATGGCGTCGGCGAGCGTCCGGCGCACGAGCTCCTGGCGCTTCTCGGCCCGGTGGCGCAGCAGCAGGTCGGGACCGAACCAGCCGAAGGCCACGAGCGCGGCAGCCAGCACCACCCCGAGCCCGTCCGGTTTGGCCACGAATCGGAGCACACCGATCACCGCGGCAGACCCGGCGAGCAGGACCTTGGCGGCGAGCACCCGCTCGACCGTCCAGCCGGCCGGGGTGCCGGCCAGGAGGAGGCGCTGCTCGAGCGCCGCCAGGCGCCGCTCGGGTGTGAAGCGCTGGGCCAGCCGGCCGATGCGGGTGAGGAGCGGCTGTGCGGAGCGCTCGCGGGCCGCCCGCTGCAGGGCCATGGCCCGGAGGTCGCCGACAGGCGAGCGGAGCTGCTCGCCGGCGTCGAGGGGGTGGCGCGCCATCCGTGGACCGGAAAAGCCCCACCACAGGGCCCCGATCGAGGCCACCACCGACGCGGCGCCGAGGACGAGCGTGGCGTTCATGAGCTGCGATCCGCCTTCCGGGGGTCCATCACGTGTCCGTCAGAAGTCCAGGCGCCCGAGGCGGCGCATCCACAACCAGCCGAGGACCACCAGCACGGCACTGGCGATCAGCAGCACCGCCCCGCCTCCCGACGTGAGCCGCGAGAAGTAGGTGGGGTTGAGCGCCGCCAAGATCAGCGCGAGCACCGGGGGCAGCGCGGTGAGCACGTATCCCGAGATCCGGCCCTCCGCGGTGAGAGCCTTGATCTGGCGGTGCACGCGCTGCCGCTCGCGGATGGTGTCGGCCACGTTGTCGAGGATGGCGGGCAGGTCGCCACCGACCTCGCGGTTGATGTCGATGGCGCTCACGACCCAGCTGAAGTCGTCGCTGTCCATCCGGCCGGCCACCGCGGCCAGGGCGTCGCTGGGGTCGCGGCCCACGCGCGTCTCGAGCAGGACCCGGCGGAACTCGGTGCGCGCCGGCTCGGACGCCTCCCGCCCGAGCGTGTCGAGCGCGTGCATCAGGCTGTGACCGGAACGCAGCGTGCCAGTCAGCAGCTGGAGGTTGTCGGGAAGCAGGTCGGCGAACTGGGCCCGGCGCCGGTCCACACGGACGTTCACCACCGCCCATGCGGCAAGGGGCACCCCGGCGGCGCCGAGGAAGAACCCGAGCAGCCCGGCAAGAGCGATCCCCGCCAGGGCGCCGATAGCCGCGCACGCGCTCACGAGGACGACGAACTCGCCGGTGCGGAGCGAGATGCCGGCCACCTCGAGCCGCGCCGCCAGGCTCTGGCGCCGGCCCCGCCGCTCGAGGAACGCCTCGGCGGCGTCGGCCACGCGCTGCGTGAGCTGCGACGGGGTCGGTCGCTCGGGCGGGGCCGGCAGAGCCAGCATCTGGGTCGAGGGCTTCGCCGGGCGCGGTGCGGCCGGCACCACCACGACGCCGATCGTCAGCAGCGCCAGGAAGAACGCGGCCGCCCCGATGAGCAGGCCGGGGTGGGGGCCCGGCCCGACGCGGCCGGGAACCGCGAGCGCCACCTTGCTGGCGCCGTCATCCGACACGGGGGCTGCGGGAGGCGTCGGGAGGTCGACAGAGCGGGTGTCCTCGACGGTGCCGCCGGCGGCGGTGAGGCGCACGGTGAGGTCGACCGTCCCGGTGGCCGCGCTCGTGTAGTCGACGCGGTAGCGGTTGACCAGGGCGCGCGCCGACTCCTGGTAGAGGGCCGCGAGGGCGTCGGGGTCGGCGGCCGGCGAGACGGTTCCGTGGCCGGCGGCCGCCAGCCGGGCCAGCGCGTCGGGGTTGCTCTCGGGTGTGACCAGGTCGATCACGTAGAGCGTGATGCCTGCGGCGGCGGCCTCGGCCGCCTCCAGCGTCGTCGCGCTCGCGGTGTCTCCGCCGTCCGACAGCAGGACGACGACCCGATCGGTCGCCGCCGTCGTGAACTGCCCGATGGAGTGCACGACCGCGTCATAGAGCGCGGTATCACCGGTCGCGGTCAGGTCGTCGAGCGTGACCTCCAGGGCGGCGCGGTCGGTCGTCGCCTCCGCCAGCACTGCCGGCTCGGGCCCGAAGCCGACGATGGCGACCGGGACCTCGGCCGGAAGGGCGGCGAGGAAGCCGGCGGCGGCCTGGCGGGCCGCGGCCAGCGGCTCCCCCTCCATGCTGCCGGAGGTGTCGAGGGCCAGCACGACCTCGAGATTGTCGGTGAGCATCCGGGCGATCGACGCATCGACCGGCTCGCCGTTCTCCTCCACCGTGAAGTCGGTGGAGGGGAGGTCGACGCCCGCCACGCCCGGGTCCACGGTCACCACCGCGCTGACGGCGGGATAGCCGGCCGGGTCGACCGAGGTCAGCACGAGGCCGGCGGGTGGAGGGTCCTGCGCGGCCCCGGGGGTTGCGCGCTGCGTCACCAAGACCAGGGTCAGAGCCAGCGCGAGGGCCAGGCCGGACCCTGCCCGCGAACCGGGACGGCGCGCGCTCACCAGCGCCTCTGGGGGGCGAGGAGGTCGGCCTCCTGGAGGAGGACCTCGGGGAGCGCGATGCCGAGGTCGGCCAGGTGGGAGGCGAAGGTGGGCTGGGCGCCGGTAGGCCACAGCTCGCCCTGGAAGCGGCCGTCCGTGCCGAACCCGGCGGCGTAGTCGATGGCGAAGATGTCGGCGAGGACGATCTCGTCGCCCTGCAGGCCGACCACGTCCGACACCTGCGTCACCCGCCGGCTGCCGTCGCGGAAGCGGTGCATGTGGACCATGACGTGCAGGGCCGACACGATCTGCTCCCGGATCGCCCGGGTGGGCAGGTCCATTCCCGCCATCAGCACCATCGTCTCGAGACGCGAGAGTGCGTCGCGGGCGCTGTTGGCGTGGATCGTGGACAGCGATCCGTCGTGGCCGGTGTTCATCGCCTGGAGCATGTCGAAGGCCTCGACGCCGCGGACCTCGCCGACGATGATGCGGTCCGGCCGCATGCGGAGGGCGTTGCGCACGAGGTCGCGGATCGTCACCTCGCCGCGGCCCTCGAGGTTCGGCGGCCGGCTCTCGAGACGGATCACGTGCCGCTGGTTGAGCTGGAGCTCGACCGCGTCCTCGATGGTGACGATGCGCTCGTCCTCGGGCACGAACGACGACAGGGCATTGAGGAACGTCGTCTTCCCGGTGCCGGTGCCGCCGGACACGAGCACGGTCAGCCCGCCCCGCACGCAGGCGGCGAGCAGGTCCGCGACGGGACGGTTGAGCGTGGCGAGGCGGATGAGGTCGTCGATGTGGAGCGACTCGCGGCCGAACTTCCTCACGGTCAGCACCGGGCCATCGACCGCCAGCGGCGGGATGACCGCGTTGATGCGGGAGCCGTCGGCCAGTCGGGCGTCGACCATCGGCGACGACTCGTCGATGCGCCGGCCCACCTGCGCCACGATGCGCTCGATGACGCGCCGCAGGTGGTCGAGCGACACGAAGCGGGTCTCGGTCTGCTCGATCACGCCGTCGCGCTCGACGTAGATCGGGTCGGTGCTGTTGACCATCACCTCGGTGACCGAGTCGTCGGCCAGCAGCCGCTCGAGCGGGCCGAGGCCCACGACGTCGTCGATGATGTCGTCGGCCAGCCGGTGCCGCTCGGCGACCGACAGCGGGACGACCGCGGACGACATCAGCTCGGTGATCTCCTGGGCGACGAACGCCTGGAGCTGCCCCTCGGTGAGCGTCGAGTCGAACAGCCGGACGCCGAGCCGGGCGAACAGCGCATCCTGCGCGCGGCGCTTCAGCTCGCTAACCGCATCCGTCGCGGCGGTGTCGGCGGACCAGCCGCTCTGGCCGTCGAGGGCGATCCGTTCGGCCGGGCGCGCCGCCTCGCGGAGGCGGTCCGAGAGGCTCACCGCACCCCCCTGCGCCGGAACCGTCTGCCGGCCTCGGATCGGACCGCAGGCTGCTTCCCGCCCTCGCCGTCGTGGCCGGTGTCGCCGTTCCTCCTGCCCGCATCGCCGGCCTGGCGGGCTTGGCCATCGCTCCCTGCGGGGACGAACCGCTGCGCCAGGGCGATCAGCGCGCGGCCAGCGGGCGATCCCGGATCGTCGAGCACGAGGGGCCGGCCCTGGTTCATCGACAGCGGCACCGAGCGCGTGCTGGGCACCGACGTGTCGACGTCCATGCCGAGCGCGGCGCGGACGTCGGCCACGTCGATGCCGACCCGGGAGTCAGCGCGGTTGAGCACGAATTCGCGCTCGGCGGGCAGCAGGCCGACCCGATCGAGGGCGTAGACCTCCTTGCCCAGGTTGCGGATGCTGGCGACGTCCATCGTCGACACCAGCACGACATCCGTGGCGTGGTCGAGGACCGCCAGCGTGCGCTCTTCGATGCCGGCCGGCGTGTCGACGACGACGCAGGCGAAGTCGCGGGCCAGCAACTCGACCACCCGCGAGGCGTGCTTGTCGGTGACGTTGTCGCCCTCCTCGGGCGAGGTCGCCCCGCACAGGACGAACGCGCCCGACGGCTCGTGCGGGGTGAGGAACACCTTCAGCGTCGTCGAGTCGATGTCGGGCACCGCGGACAGGCCCGCGATCGTGTGCTCGGGGACGATCCCGAGGGCCGCCGCCGCGTCGCCGAACTGCACGTCGAGGTCGACCAGCGCCACCGGGCCCGGCGCCATGCCGGCCAGGGCGGTGACCAGGTTGGCGGCCACCATCGTCTTGCCCGTGCCCCCCTTCGCCGACAGCACGACGATCACCCGCCCCTTCGCCTGCTCGCGGGCGGCAGCCGCCGCCTGCAGCTCGGTCAGGTAGGCGGCGCGGTCGAGCGCGCGCTGCAGCGCGGGGCCCAGCTCGGCCTCGCCCTTGCTCGGGTCGACGACCTCGCGCACGCCGGACTGCATCGCGTGCCGCCATACCTCGGGCCACGGCGCGGCCAGCAGGATGACGCTGATGTGGGCGTAGTTGCGGTCGGCGAGGGCTGAGACGGCGAAGGCCAGGTCGAGCGGCACGTCGTCGCCGACGCACAGCACGTGGATGCCGTCGGCCGCCACCTCGCTGACGATCTTGTCGACCTGGCGGGGTCGCCCCTCGGTTCGCCACTGCATCAGGCGGACCTCGAGGGCGGGCCCCACCCGCTCGCTCAGCCAGTGCATCAGCCCGGCGTTGCCGCTGAGCAGCGCGATCACCGAGGTGGCCGCGGCGGGGCCGACCGAGCCCGTGACGATCCGGCCGCCGCGGTGCTGTGCGGGCCGCGTCACGGCTGCGTGGCTCCGCCGTAGACCTCGCCCAGCGTCACGACCCGGGTGCCGGACTCGTCGGCCGCCTCGTTCTCGGCGGTCAGCCAGATGTGCCCGAACTCGGCGGCGAACACGATCTGCTCCACCTGCGGCGACGACACGGCCAGCGTGACGAGCAGGCCGTTGGAGGGGGCCCGCTCGAGCCCCTCCTCGTCGCCCCCCTCCTCGCCACCGAGGGGGGCGGCCTCGCCGTCGTCGGCGGTGGACTGCACGCTCGTCACCGTGATCTTGTGGAACGTGAGGTGGCTCATGTTCGGGGTCTGCTCCGCCTGGTCGCCGCCGGTGCCGTCCTGCACGTCGAAGGGCTCGAACGACAGCACGACGCCGACGGTGTCGCCGGCGCGGAGGCGCCCTCCGACGGCCCGCTCGGGCTCGAGCGCCACGGTCAGCTCCTGCAGGCCCGCCTCGACCGGGGCGCGGCTCAGGTCCTCGGCCGGAATGAGGCGGCTCTCGAGCAGGATCTCGCCCGCCGCGAGGTCGACTCCCGCGACGAGGTCCTCGTCGAGCTCGTCGAGGTCGGTGACCGCGTCGTCGGGGCGGACCTTGGCGGGCACCTCCACCCGCTCGACCCCGCCGCGCAGGTCGGCCAACGACGTCCCCCGCGGCGTGGCGCTTTGCAGGACGTACACCTCGACGCGCTGCTCGCCCGCGACGGCCTGCTCCTTGGCCGACCGCACGTAGGCGACGAGGGCGAGCGTGCCCGCCCCCGCCAACACGACGGCCAGGAGGATTCCGGAGATCTTTCGGTTCATCGAACGCCTTCCACCATTGCTCTGCTCAACCGATCATCTGCACGACGCGCACGCCGTAGTCGGGGCCGTCGCCGAACCCGCTGCCGACGGTGGCGATCGTCGTGAACTCCCCCTCGATGCACGACCGCTGGATGAAGACCCACGTGCAGTCCGGGCGCCCCCCCGTCACGGTGCCGAAGCGGTAGGCCGTGATCCGGAAGCCGACGAAGCCCGAGATGTGGTAGTGGAATGGCCCGGACGGCGGGTCGTGGGCCCTGTCGTAGACAGGCAGCACGACCACCTCGCCGAGCCAGGCGTCGGGATCGCAGCCGACCGAGTCCGGGTTGGACGTGTCCGGGCCCCCGACCCGGGCGGTTCCTGCCCGGATCACGAGCTCGCAGTCGTCGGCGCCGTCCAGCCACCCGAACCCACCGTCCTGGCCGGTCCACGGGAGGCCCTCCCAGAAGCAGTCGTTGGCGCCCGTCTGTTCGTCGTGGCCCCCGTGGAAGTAGAGGACCGCGTGGCCGTCGGGGAGCTCGCCTGCCGGCGGCGGGCCGCCGCCGTCAGTGAGCGCGCACGTCGACATGGCGAGCGGGACCGTCTCGGTGGCCTCGACCGGACCCCAGGCCGCGCTGGCGCTGGCCGTCACGGTGCGGCCGACATTCGCGGCGTCCAGCACCGGGGCCAGCAGGAACTCGACCTGGGTGTCGTCGCCGGTGTTGGCGGGGTTGTCGGTCGAGGTGTCCACGGTGACCCACCCCGAGGCGCCCCCGACCCCGGGCGGCTCGGCACACGTGCCGAGGGTGAGCTCCGGCCCCTCGCCGCACACCGTGTCGACGGCCGACGCCTCGTCGGTGGCGTTCTCGTCAGCGAAGTGGGTCGCGGTGGCGCTCTCGTTGCGGCAGTCGCCCTCGGCGCAGTCCTTGGCGACGGCGAGCGCGGCGGCGTCGGCGCCGTTCTGGAGCTGCCGGCGCTCCTGGTACAGCGCGCCCGCGTCGATGACGAGGGCGCCGACGCCGAGGAGCACGGCGAGCATCACCGCGGCCCACGCGAGGACCGCGCCCCGGTCGGGGCGGCCGGGCTGGCGGCGGCGCCGGGTCAGGCGCCGCACCGCATCACCCCGGTGGCGTGGAGCTCGACGGTGCCGAGGGAGACGAACGGGATCTCGAAGGTGAAGTCCTTCGACACGGTGACCTCGGCCTCGTCGCCGGCCCACGGTTCGCTGGTGGCCGGGCAGTCGGCGCCGGAGAGGTCGACGGCGATCTCGGTCCCGTGGGGGGAGGCGGCGTTGCGCGCCGCGCTCTCGACCTCGGCGGGGCTGCGTCGGAGCGCCGCCGCCCGGGCGCCCTCGCGAGCGGAGGCCTGGAGGGCGAGCTGCGTGTTGTACGCGCTGCCGAACTCGATGATGCCGACGAGCAGCATCACGAGGATCGGCAGGACGAGCGCGAACTCGACCATCACCGCCCCGCGGTCGTCCCCGCTCCTGCGCTCGCCTCGGCGGCTCCATCGCACCGTGTCCGTCCTCCCTATCAGCTCGGCAGCGCGTTCACGGCGGCGTCGTAGAGTCCCGTGACCGAGATCCCGAAGGCGCTGACCGCCGTGGCCGCGGCCAGCGTCACGAAGGTGAGCAGGACGATGTGGCCGACGATGACGGCCCCCCGCTTGTCCGGGGGGCGCGAAGCCGCGGGACGGCGCTGGCGTCGTGGCGACCGGGACCGCGGGGCCAGTGGAGGGAGGGCAGGGTCGGCCTCTCCCTCCGCCTGCCGCGTCGTCACGAGGGTCAGAAGGTGATGCCGTCGAAGAGGTCCACGATCCTGCCACCGAGTGCGGTGACGGCGACCGTGGCCGCGACGGCGATGAACGCGAGCAGCAGGCCGTACTCGACCAGGCTCGCCCCGCGGTCGTCGACGCGGGCCGCCGCGGCCCGGGACAGGATCCGGGTGATGAACTGCATCATCGAAGTGTGCTCCTTGGTTGTTCCGCCCCGCCGACACACGCGGTGGGTGTTGACACCATGGAGCCGGATCGCTTGCGCGCTCATCGTCAAAATTGACGAAATGAGCGGTCACTACCACCGCCACCGTCGGCATCCGGCCGCGGTGCGCTGTCGGGCTTCCACCCGGAGCGGTTGACGAGCGCCACGGCCGCCAGCTGCGAGCGCACGCCCAGCTTCCGGAGGATCGCCCGCACCTGCGACCGGACGGTCGCCAGCGACACGTAGTGCGCCCCGGCGATCGCCTCGGCGGACAGCCCGTCGGCGAGGGCGGCGAGCACCCGCTGCTCGCGCTGGGTGAGCCGCTCGAAGGGGGACAGGGCGTGGTGCAGGCTCTCGCGCCGCACCTGCAGGTCGTCGAGCAGCACCTCGCGCTCGGTCACCCCGAGCAGCGGGCGGCCGGCGAGCACGTCCTCCACGGCCACGACGACCCGGTCGAGGAACGCGTCCTTGCCGATCCACCCCTCGGCTCCGGCCTCGACGCAGCACGCCAGGAGGTACGGGTCGGTCTCGGCGGTGAGCATCACCACGGGGAGCCCCGCGGCGCGCAGCGGGGGGATGAGGTCGATGCCGCTGCCGAGGTCGTCGCCGAGGTGCAGATCGAGCAGCACGCAGTCGGGTCCGTACTCCGTGGCGAGCGCCACCACGTCGCCGGCATCGGGCCCGTCGGCCGTCCGCACGGTCCAGCCCCGGGCGCGGAGCGCCAGCTCGAGCCCCGTCGAGACGAGAGGGTGGTCCTCGACAAGCAGGACCCGGGGCGGGTCGGTCACGACACCGGTCCCGCGCGCGGCAGCCGCAGGACGAACGAGCTGCCGCCGCCCCGGCGGGGCTCATGGCGTAGCGTCCCCCCCGCCGCCGCCACGAGGCGCCGGGCGACGTGGAGCCCGAGGCCCGAGCCGGCTCC
>JBKPRV010000351.1:0-5908 GCA_046734715.1 Actinomycetota bacterium
GGGTCTCGTGGGCTCGGAGATGTGTATAAGAGACAGGGCGGGGACCCTGCTGCTGGGGGCCCTGGTCACCGCCGTCCAGACCCCGAAGAGCGAGTTCGGGACGATCGCCTACCAGGTCCGCTGGCTGTGGCCGGTGGGCGCGTTCATCACGTTCGCCCTGCTCGTGGCGGTGCTCCGCCTCTGGCGGCCCGCCGAGGCGCTGGCGCGAGCCTGGCGGCCGGCGGCCCTCTTGGCCGCGCTCGCGGGCCTGGCCGCGGTCGCCACCTTGCCGGCGGCCAACAACGGCACGACCGCGCCGCCCGGCACCTACCCCGTCGCCCGGGACATCACCGAGGCCGTCGCCCGGGCCGACCTGCCCACCCGGGTGGAGGTCGGCTGCGGAGAGGGCGTGTTCGACCCCTACTGCGAGGCGGTGATGGCGCAGCTCCAGGACCGTGGCACCGGCTTCGTCGTGACCGAACGCATCGGCGTGCGCCAGCTGGGCGAGGGGCGCCGCTCCCCCGGCGGACTGCCCCGGCTCGTGGTGGTGGCCGGCGACTACGCCCTCTTCACCCCCGACGAGGCCGAGGTCGTCACCCGCCACCCGGGCCTGTCCCACGACGAGCAGCTCGAGCTGTTCTACCTGCGGGAAGACCTGAAGGGAGCGCTGGCCGACGGGGAGATCCGGCTGTCGCCCCGGGGCGAGCGCGCCGCCGGCCGGGGCCACCTGCCGTCGGTGTCGGCCGAAGGGACCGGGTGGCACGTCGATCCGGCGACCGCGGTGGAGATCCGGCCCTCGCTCTACGGCAGCCACCGGCGGGACCTCGGTGCCATGGTCCACGAGGGCTTCCTCGACGCTGACCCCCGCTGGCGCGAGCCGCTGGCGCGCTATGTCGAGCTGCAGGACCGATGGGACGAGGCCACCGTCGCGGTGTTCCTCCTGCCCGCCAGGGCCTGACCCCACTGCCGTGCCGGCCGAGTCACGTTGAGGGGGCGGCGGCCGTTGGGGCCGGCGATCAGGTCGGGAGCAAGATGCGAGCGCCGCCCCGATCGGCCATGCTGGCCGGTCATGACCCGCCGCCTTCGCCTCCGGCCTGCCGCACTCCTCGCCCTCACGCTGGTGGTGGCGGCCGCATGCGTTCCGCCGGTGCCGGGGGTGGGCCACGCGCCGAGCGCCGGGATCCGGCTCAACCAGATCCAGGTGCTGGCGTCGCACAACAGCTACCACGTGCAACCCGAGCCGGCGCTGCAGGCCGCGCTCGACGACTTCCTGGGACCGGCGGCCCAGGGCTTCGAGTACACCCACCATCCGCTGGCCGAGGAGCTCGACGCGGGCGTGCGCCAGATCGAGCTCGACGTCTTCATCGACGACCCCGCCGGCGGTCGCTACGCCCACCCGCGGGTGGTCGATCTGCTGGGCGTGGCGCCGCCTGATCCGGCGGTCGCGGGGCCAGGGCTCAAGGTGTTCCACGTCCAGGAAGTCGACTTCCGCTCGACCTGCCCGACGCTGGTCACCTGCCTCACCCAGGTGCGGGACTGGTCCGACGCCCATCCCGGCCACCTGCCCGTCACCATCCAGATCGAGGCCAAGGACGATGTCATCCCCGACCCGGGGCTGAGCTTCGTCCAGCCGCTGCCGTGGACCGGGCCCGACTTCGCCGCCCTCCAGGCCGAGATCGACGCGGTGATCCCCGCCGAGCGGGTGCTGACGCCGGCCGAGGTGCGCGGCCACGCCGCCACGCTGGCCGACGCGGTGCGCAAGGGTCGCTGGCCCCGGCTCGACCAGGTGCGGGGCCAGGTGCTGTTCATGCTCGACGACCACGGGGCCAAGCGGGACGCCTACCGGGCCCAGGTGCCCGACCTGGCCGATCGGCGCCTGTTCGTGGACGTGCCCGAGTCCGATCCCGACGCGGCCATCATGGTGGTCAACGACCCGCTGTCCCAGGGCGACCGCATCCGTGACCTGGTCGCCGCCGGGTTCATCGTGCGCACCCGGGCCGACGCCGACACGGTCCAGGCCCGCAGCGGCGACACGTCCATGCGGGACGCCGCGTTCGCCTCGGGCGCCCAGTACGTGTCGACCGACTACGTGTTCCCCGAGGACCCGTTCGGCACCGGCTACGTGGTGGACCTGCCCGGCGACGGCGCGGCGCGCTGCAACCCGGTCAACGCCCCGAGGCGTTGCGAGCGGGCGGACCTCAGCGGCTAGCCGTAGGAAGAACGAGGCACCAGCGCAACCCGAACGCCGTTCCTGTCGCTGGGCGGCTTCGGGGCGCTGGTGCCTCGCGGCCGTGAGTCACGGAGGGGAAGGACTCACTCAGCCGGGGGGACTGCTCTGGGTCCGGCCCGGGGGCACCGTGCTGCTGGGCGTCGGGCTCTGACCCTCGTCGGAGTTCCCGGGGTGCTCTTCGTCGTCGGTCGTCTCGTCGGTGGTGTCGTGCTGGCCGGGCGCGTCGGCCGCCGGGGTCTGGTCGGCACGCTGCTGGCCGGTCTCACCGGTCTCACCGGGCGGCCTGTCGGGCGAGTTCCCACCGTCGCGGTTGTCGGCCCCGGGCGCCTCGTCGGAGATCTCCTGGCCGTCGACGCCGTTCTCCCCGTCGCTCTCGCCCTTGGCATCGGAGGAGACGGTGTTGCCGAAGTTGTCGGGGTGATCGTGGGGATCGCCGAACTGGACCGGCGTGACGACCTCGATGGCGCCGCGCACCGCGTGGTTGGCGGCCGCCGGCAGCACGCCGGCCACACCCGCGCCGATGATCCCGGCGGCGGCGAGCGAGGCACCGACACCCAGCCTGGCCATGCGCCGCACGCCACCGGCCCGGACGACTCCGAGCGACCTGCCTTCCAGCAGCGCGGTCACCTGCGCCGACGGCGCCGGCACCGGTTCTTCGCCGAGGGCGCGGACCTCCCGCGTGAAGGTAGCCAGTGGGGCATGCTCAGCCGGGACGTCGTCGCCCCGGATGAGCGCCTCGACGATCTCGTCGTAGGCATACAGCGTGGCCCGCATCATGCCGTTGTCATCGCCGCGCCTGGTCACAGCGATACCTCCTCGGGCGCGAGCATTCGCCCGATCGCCCGGAAGCCCCTCCGCTGCAAGGCCTTCACCGCCACCGAGGACTTGCCGATGATGTCGGCCACCTCGTCGATGGTGAGCCGACCGAGCAGCCGCAGCAGCAGCACGTCGCGCTGGTCGGGCGACAGCTGGTCGCACAGCTCGCGCACCCATTCGGTGCGCTGGGCCTTCTCGACCACGTCCTCGACGTCGTCGGGCCCAGCCAGCTCCATCGCCTCGTTGAGCGCGGTGAACGGAGGGCGCCGCCCGTGGCGCCGGCGCTCGTCGAGCAGCCGCCGGTGGGCGATGGTGAACACCCACGAGCGGAACGCGGCCTCGCCACCGGTGAAGCGCCCGATGTTGCGGAGCACCGCGACGAACACCTCGCTGGACAGATCTTCGGGCTCGTGCGCCCCCTGCACCCGCAGGTAACCGGTGACGACCGGCGACAACGCGGTGAAGATCCGCTCGAACGCCCAGGGCGCGCCGGACTGTGCGGCGTCCAGCACCGCCTCGAATTCGCCGTTGAACCGCTCGACCCCAGCCATCTCGCTCCGATAAGTCATCGCCGGGCCCGGGCCGAGGGTGACGCCCCGCCGGCGGAATTCTCCCCGGAGGAGTATCGCGGATCTGGCGGCGAACGATCACAGTCCGAATGGGGGAACGGATCCCTTGATGTCTCGCCTGCTCGCGCTCATCTGTGGCGGGCTGGCCCCGGTGGGTCTGGCCGCGTCGGCTGCCGCGGCCGGCCCGCCGGGCAACACCTGCGACCGACCCCGCCACCCGGGCGGTACCCACGACGATGGCCACGATGCCCGGAGGGCCCGACTCGGACGAGCCGGCGACCTCCGCGGTAGGTCGTCTCCCCGCGACCGGAACGAGCGCCGGTCCCATCGCCTTCGCCGGAGCCACGCTGGCGGCGATCGGGGCCGGTGCCGTTCTCCTCGCCCGCCGGACGGCTCGGGGCCGCGCCATCTGACACGGTCCCTTCGATTCGACGTAGTAGCGCTGACATCCGAGAGCACTTCACCACCCATCCGGTTGGGCCGGGCTCGACCGCCTGGCCAAGCTGTCGAGCACCACCGGCCGCACCTAGGCCAGCCTGCTGCGTGAGGCGCTCGACGACCTCGTGGGCAAGTACCGGGAGAGCCTCTAGCACCCGTCCACCGGCACGGCGAGAACCGCGTATCCGCCGGGGGCCACCGGCGTCTGTAAGGCAGCCGGCTGGAGGTCCGGGGGATTATGACCGCTGCTCCCACCATCTCCGGCTGGCGCCTGCGCCCTGGCGGGCGGGCGCAGGCGCCTGCCTGGGACACTCGACGACGCCCGTCCGCATGGACCACTGATCGTGGACCGCGGCCTACTGTGCCAACCGTGGGAGCCGCGTCCGACGAGCTGGGCCAGACACGCTTCGAGGAGCTGGTGCCCCGCGCCATCGCCGGTGAGCGGCAGGCGTGGGAGACGCTCGTGGCCCGCCTGCAGCGGGTGGCCTGGCGGTCGATCGCCGGGTTCGACCTCGGGGACGAGGACCGCAAGGACGCCTTCGCCGCCACCTTCTTCCGGCTCAACGAGCGGCTCTCCACCATCCGGGAGCCGGCCAAGCTCCCGGGCTGGGTGGCCACCACCGCCCGCAACGAGGTGCACACCCTGTTGCGGGCCCGGCGCCGGCTGCGGACCACCGACCCCCACGACCTGCCGCTGGTGCCGCAGCCCGCGGTCAGCGACGAGGGCCTGATGGACGACGAGCTGCACGGCGCGGTGCGGCTGGGCTTCGCCTCCATCTCCGCCCGCTGCCAGGAGCTGCTGCGGCTGGTGACCCTCGATCCGCCCCTGTCCTACGCCGAGATCGGCGACCTGCTGGACATGCCCCACGGCAGCATCGGGCCCACGCGCCAGCGCTGCCTCGACCAGCTGCGCAGCACGGCTGCGCTGCGCCCCTTCATCGCCGGGAGGTGATCCCATGGACGAACGCTTCGACGACGATCATCTGCTCGCCGTGCTGGCCAAAGTGATCGACGAGACCGATCCCGTGCCGGCCGACGCGCGGGCCATCGCCCTGGCGGCCGACCTCTCGGGCCTCGACGCCGAGCTCGCGGAGCTGGTGTTCGACTCGCTGCTCGACCAGCGCGACACCACGTTGCGCGCCGACCCCGGCGACGTCCGCTCGCTGACCTTCACCACCGGGGACCGCACGATCGAGGTCGACCTGTCCGATGGGGGGCTGGTGGGGCGGCTCTCCCCCGCCGAGGACGCCCCGGTCGAGCTGGAGCAGGGCGCGACCCGGGTGCCATTGGCGGTGGACGACCTGGGTCGCTTCCGGGCGGTGGTGCAGCCGGGGCCTCTGCGCCTGCGGGTAGGTGGCGCCGCGGGCGCGGTGGCCACGCCCTGGATCACCCGCTGAGGTCGTCGGCGCCGATGCAGACGAACGCGCTGGCCACCGCCCGCTGATCCTCCGTGCCCCCGGCGGCGGCCTGGGCGGCGGCGAGGGCGGCACTGGGTGGCGCCCCGGCCCGGAGGCCGTCGTGCACCGCGAGCACGAACGGCGTCGTGGCCTGGTCGGGGACCGGCAGCACCGGTGCCACCACCGAGCGCACCCCGAGCCCGACCAGTGCGGTGGCCATGCCGAGAACCTCGTCGCCCCGCATCACCGAGGCCACCGCCGCATTGCAGGCGGGCAGCACGAACACCTGCGGCGGCGCGGCCAGACGCTCCAGGTCGTAGAGGGTGAGGGCGCCGTCGGCCAGGCCGAGCGCGGAGAACAGCGGGCTGTCCGAGCGCAGCCGGCCGTGGGCCGCCACGTGGGCCAGGCCCGCGCCGGCCAGGGCGTCGAGGACGCGGTCGACGGTGGCCTCCCGGCCCCGCACGAGCGTTGCCCTCGGG
>JBKPRV010000352.1:0-35661 GCA_046734715.1 Actinomycetota bacterium
CGGGTGGGGCGGTCTCCGTCGCCGCCGCGGGCGCTACGGGCGCGGCCGCCGGCGGGACCGCCGGGCGGTCGTCCAGGGCCAGCGCCAGCCCGAGGGTCTGGGGCTCGCTGGCCGCTGCTGCCGTCACCGGATCGCCGTTGAGCTCCGGGGCACCCGGGGCGCGCGGCGCCCCGCCGTCGTCGAGGCGGTCCTTGATGACCTTGAGCGGCAGGTAGTGGTCCTTCTGCTGGCGCAGGATCCAGCGCAGCCGGTCGATGTCACCTTCGTAGAACTTCCGGTACCCCGACGGGGTCCGCTCTGGGTCGAGCAGGCCCTGGCTTTCCAGGAACCGGATCTTGGAGATGGTGACATCGGGGAACTCGTCCTGGAGCAGCGAGAGGACCTCCCCGATCGACAGATGGGATCGATCAGTTGATGCTCGGGTCACAAGGCATCTCCCCTCCCGGTCAGGAACACGAGCTTGAACGTGCCGATCTGCAACTCGTCGCCGTCGGCCAGTGGCGCCGACTCGACGCGCTCGCGGTTGAGGTACGTCCCGTTGAGCGAGCCCGCGTCGCGCACGTGGTAGCCGTTGTCGTCCCGCATGATCTCCGCATGGCGGCGCGAC
This sequence comes from Actinomycetota bacterium, assembly GCA_046734715.1. Lineage (GTDB taxonomy): Bacteria > Actinomycetota > Acidimicrobiia > Acidimicrobiales > VFJN01 > ZC4RG19. Next base: position 608 of record JBKPRV010000352.1, read on the forward strand.
ACGGTCACGTCGTCGAGGAAGATGTCGCTCTCCGGGTGGCGGCCGGCCTGGATGACATCCTTCTCCAGGGCGAAGCGGGACCCGATGTTCGGGCCGCGCTTGACCACGAGGACGCCGATCCCGGCCGGCACCTCGTCGTAGTCGACCGACACGTCCTCATAGCTCTCCCCCGGCTCGGGGAAGAACGTCACCGTGGTGGGGTCCTCGCGGCGCGTGGCCAGCGGCGCGCCGCACGACGAGCAGAAGTTCGACCCCGGCGCATTGCCGTGGCCGCACTGGTTGCAGAAGACCTCGTCGGCCACGACCTCACCCCTCGATCAGCGCACGGTAGCCCTCGGCGTCGAGCAGCTCGGTGAGCTGGACTTCGTCGATGGGCTCGATGACGAACATCCAGCCTTCGCCGTAGGGGTCGTCGTTGAGCCGCTGCGGGTTGTCGGCCAGGTCACCGTTGACCTCGGCGATGGTCCCGCTGATCGGGGCGTAGATCTCCGACACGGACTTCGTCGACTCGACCTCCGCGCAGCTCTCGCCCCGTTCCACCTTGGCCCCGACCTCGGGCACGTCCACATACACGACATCGCCCAGAGCATCCTGGGCGTAGTCGGTGATGCCCACCCGAACCCTTCCGTCCTCGACCCGGGCCCACTCGTGGTCGGTCGAGTACCGGAGCTCGGAGGGGATGTCCATGAGGGGGCAGGCTAGCGAATGCAGTCAAACCTCGACGACGGGTTGAGACTTAATCCCTCAACCCCACGTAGAGACCCTGCTCTCACCCCTAATGCAGTCCTAACGGAGCAGCTGGCGGATCCGCCGGGCGTACTCCTGCGCCAGGCGCCGCGCTGCGGTGTCCGAGTCGCTCTCGGCCCAGATGTGGGTGATGGGCTCCTCGGGGTCGGGCAGGGCCAGCGCCCAGCCCCCGTCGTGGTGGACCTTCACCCCGTCGATCAGGTCCACTTCGCGGTCCTTGGACAGCTCGACCAGGGTGCGCATCACCATGCCCTTCTGCTCCCAGGGCGTCATCACCGTCTCGTGGACGATGTGCACCGCGGGCAGCCCGCCCACCACCTTGGACAGCGGCACGCCCTCCAGCGCCAGCAGCTCGAGCAGCTTGACCATGGCTGCGGCCGCGTCGAACGCGGGCAGGAAGTCAGGGAGGATGAACCCGCCGTCGGTGCTGGCCGCGAACCCCACCTCGCGGCTCGACGCCGCCTCCATCAGCGCGGGCGAGGACAGCTTGGTGCGGACGACCTCCACGCCCCGCTCCGCCGCCAACCGGTCGGCGTGGCTGGTGGCCGACAGCGGGAGGGCGATCTGGCGGTCCCCCAGGTGCCCCGCCACGAGCCAGGTGTAGGCGAGCAGCGCCTCGTCGTCGGACAGGACATGGCCTGCGTCGTCCACCAGCGCCAGGTGCTCGCCGTCCGGGTCGATCACCGCGGCGAGCGAAGCGCCCGAGGCCCGCACCAGCCCGGCCACGCTGGCCGCGTGATCGTCGCGGTCCCAGGACATGATCCCCGCGGTGGAGGCGAACGGGTTCACCGCCAGCACGTCCGCCCCGAGCTTGGACAGGATGTTGGGCATCACGAACGACGCCGCACCGTAGGAGTAGTCGACCACCACCTTGAACCCGGCAGCGGCGATGCGGGACACGTCCATCACCGATTCCAGCGCGCCCGAGTACTGCTCGAGATGGCGGGGCGGGAAGCCGATGTCGCCGATCTCACCCGGGAACACCCGGCGGAAGTCCTCCCGCAGGAACAGCCGCTCGATCTTGCGCTGGGCCGACTCGGAGATGTCGGCACCGTTGGTGTCGAAGAAGCGGATCACCACCGACTGGGGGTCGTGCTCCTCCAGGCGGATGGTGATGCCCGCGTCCGCCTCGGGCCGGGACACCGCGAAGCGCGTGACCGGCACGGAGGCCACCTCCAGGTCGCGGACGTTGCCGCCCGCGGCGTTGATCCCCGCCATCATCGCCCGCTTGAGCATGCGCGCCGACCGGCTGGAGTCACGGGAGGTGATGACCGTGGCGTCCTTCTTGAGCGTGGTGGCGAAGGCCATGGCCACCCGGGTCGCCATCTCGGGCGTCACGTCCACGTTGGCCAGCCCCGCCACGCCCACCCGGCCGAACAGGCTGCGCGAGCCGCGCGACTCCCACACGATCGAGCTGTTGATGACCGCCCCGCCCTCGACCGTCTTGAACGGGTAGACCTTGACGCCCGCGCTGAGCACGGCCTGCTCGCCGACGAAGCACTCGTCGCCCAGCACCACGCCCTCCTCGGCCCGCACCCCGTTGCGCAGGTCGCAGGAGCGGCCCACCGTGGTGCCGCGCAGGCGCACGCCCTCGCCGATGTAGGTGTTGTCGTGGACGACCGCCCGCTGCAGGTCGGCCCCGGCCCGGACCCGCACGTTGGTGCCCAGCACCGTGTACTCGCCCAGCCGGGCGTTGCCCTCGACCCGGCAGTAGTCGCCGATGATGACCGGGCCCTCGATGCGGGCGTCGGGGTGGATGTCCGCCCCCTCCCCGAGGTACACGCCGTCGCTGATCTCGAAGCCGGGGATCTCGACCTCGACCCGGCCGTCGAGCACGTCCTTGTGGGCGCGGACGTAGGCCTCCAGCGTGCCGACGTCCTCCCAGTAGCCCTCCACCACGGCCCCGTAGAGCGGGCGGCCGTCCTCCAGCAGGCGGGGGAACACCTCGGAGCTGAAGTCGACGGACCGGCCCGGATCGATGTAGTCGAAGATCTCGGGCTCCAGCACGAAGATGCCGGTGTTGATGGTGTCGCTGAACACCTGGCCCCAGGTGGGCTTCTCCAGGAAGCGCTCGATGCTGCCGTCGTCGCGGGTGATGACGATGCCGAACTCGAGCGGGTTCTCCACCGGGGTCAGCCCGATGGTGGCGAGCGCGCCCCGCTCCTCGTGGAACCGGGCGATGGCCGCCAGGTTGATGTCGGTCAGCACGTCGCCCGAGATGACCAGGAAGCGCTCCTCCAGCTCGTCCCGGGCGTTGAGCACGGAGCCGGCGGTGCCCAGCGGGGTCTCCTCGGTGGCGTACACCATGCGCACGCCCAGCTCGGACCCGTCGCCGAAGTAGTTGCGGATGTGGTTGGCCATGAAGGCCACCGTCACCACGATGTCGTCGAAGCCGTGCTCGCGCAGCAGGGCCACGATGTGCTCCATCATCGGGGCGTTGGCGATGGGCATCATCGGCTTGGGGGCATTCGACGTGAGGGGGCGCAGCCGGGTTCCCTCGCCCCCTGCCATGATGACGGCCTTCATGATCCCGACGGTACCGCCCGGCTCCTCCCGGCCCCACGGTCGGGCGTGAATTGAGCGCGAAGCGCAGCCTTCGGGCCGTCGGTCGAGGCGTACCCTGCGGTCCTGTGGGGACGGACAATTCGACGGGGCGGGCGCGGGAGATCGAACGCCGGCGGCGGCAGCTGGAGTCGCACCGGTGGCTGGCACTGGTGCTCGCCCTCGCGGGCGCCCTGATCGTCGTGGCCTCGGTGGTCTCGCCTTTCGCGTCATGGGACCGGGACGACGATGCCGCGGAGGTCAGCCCGCCGGGAGCTCTTCCCGACGAGGTCACCACCTACGACATCGGTGGCGGGCCGAGCCCCGAGTTCGTCAGCATCCGGGGCGAGGTGTTCGCAGTCCCGCGCGACACGAGCGATCCGTGGTGGGTGAACGCCCTCAACCCGGGCTCGACCCTGGGCGCCGCGCTCGTCGCCGCAGGCGCGGTCTGGTACCAGACGAACAAGGGTCGCACCGGCCTGGAGCGCCGGCTCACCGAGCTCGAGGACCAGGTCCGGGCTGCCGGTGGCGGAGGCTCAGCGTGAGGCGCGGCCCTCGGCCAGGGCTCGGCGGGCCAGGGGCACGTAGAGAGCCGCCGAGTACAGGCTGAGGATCAGGCCGGGGATGCCGGTGGCCCAGGCGGCGAACCCGGCGAAGTCGGCCCACCAGATGTCGGAGTGGCTGCCCAGGAACAGCGGGAACGCCATCATCAGGAGGAACGTGCCCGCCTTGCCGTACCAGGTCACGTCGATGCGGCGGGCGCCCAGTGCGGCCAGGATCAGCGTGGTCCCGCCCACCACCAGCTCGCGCACCAGCACGGTCACCGCGAACCACACCGGGACCGAGCCGTCGACGAGGATGCCGCCCGCGCCCACCAGGAACAGCAGGCGGTCGGCCACCGGGTCGAGGATCTTGCCCACGTCCGACACCTGGTGCATGTGGCGGGCGAGGTAGCCGTCCACCCAGTCGGTGGCGCCGAGCGCCGCCAGCAGCCAGGCCGCCGCCGCCCGGTCCTCCACCCCGAACAGCAGCCACAGGAACACGGGCAGGCACGCCAGCCGCACCAGGGTCACGATGTTGGGCAGCGTGAGGATGCGACTCTCGGGAGCGGCGACAGGAACATCCATGCTGGCGGTGCAGGCTACGCCCCCTCATTACTGTGACGCCCGATGGCGACCCTGTTCACCAAGATCATCGAGGGCGAGATCCCCGGCCGCTTCGTGTGGCGCGACGACCGCGCGGTGGCGTTCCTGACCATCGCCCCCATCACCCACGGCCACACGCTCGTGGTCCCGATCGAGGAGGTCGACCACTGGCTCGACCTCTCCCCCGACCTCGCCGCCCACCTCACCGAGGTGGCCCGCCAGGTGGGCCGGGCCCAGATGCAGGCGTTCTCCGCCCGCCGCGTCGGCCTGATCGTGGCCGGCCTCGAGGTGCCGCACTGCCACCTCCACGTCCTGCCCATCGCAGCCGAGGCCGACCTGTCCTTCGCCCGGGCCGACCACGACCCCGACCCCGCCCGCCTCGACGCCGCGGCCGAATCCCTGCGAACTGCGCTGCGGGACATCGGCCATGCGGCCGAGGTGGACGCCGCCTAGGAGACCAGCTCCTCCGCGGTGGCCTCGTCGATGAGGCGGGCGCCCTTGTTGCGGACGTTGTTCACCTCGGTGGTCACCGGCCGCAGCTGGGTGATGTTGGCGGGCGCGGGGATCAGCAGCTTGCCCAGCGTCTCCAGGTCGTCGTTCTCGGGGTCGAGCCAGGCGTCCCAGGCCGACGGGGGCAGGATCACCGGCATCCGGTCGTGGATCTGGGCCATCGTGTCGTTGGGCGTGGTGGTGATGATGGTGCAGGAGCGCAGCGGGTCCTCGGTGCGGTTGCCCTCGGCGTCCTTGGGCCCGCGCCACACCTCCCACAGCCCGGCGAAGGCGTAGCGCTCGCCGTCGGGGCGGCTGATGAAGTACGGCTGCTTGCGCTTGGTGTCCGGCAGCTTCTTCCACTCGAAGAAGCCGTCGGCCGGGATCAGGCAGCGGCGGCGCTTGAGCGCGGGCTTGTAGGCGTTCTTGGTGGCCAGCGTCTCGGCCCGCGCGTTGATCATGCGGGAGCCGACCTTGGGGTCCTTGGCCCAACCGGGCACCAGGCCCCAGTGCAGGGCCTCGACCCGGCGCACCCCGCCGTCGGCCGTGACGGCGTAGACGTCGTTGGTGGGCGCCACGTTGTAGGACGGCTCCAGCAGTGCCTCCGGGGCCGAGGCGTCGAAGTACCGGGCGATCTCATCGGGCGGCGAGGCGGACACGAAGCGGCCACACATGGTCTCGACCGTACCGTCCGCCGTGCGGCCTGCGTGTTCCCCGTGGTCTTCGTCGGGTACATCCGGGCCGTCGGCGCCGATCGTCCCCGGGAGGCACTCATGGACTCGACCGCCTTGCTCACCGCCGACCACGGAGGCCCAGGCCCGGCGGCTGGAGGCCCGCAAGGCCCGGCTCGGGGCGCCGACGATGGCGGACGAGGAGCACCTGTCGGTCGACGACCTGCGTGGCCTCGCCCAGGACCAGGAGATCCCCGGCCGCTCGTCGATGGACCGCGAGGAGCTGCTCGCCACCGTCGCGCCCGGCTGAGCCGTACGGCGGCCGCGATACTGGCGCGGTGGCTGAATCGGTCAGGCTGCGCCCCGTCAATGCATCCGACCTGGAGCAGGTCGTGCGGCTGATATGGGATCCGACGGCGCCGGGCGAGTTCCAGTGGTTCGGCTTCCGCATGGACAAGGCGCGGGAGATCGAGCGCCGCTGGCACGACGACGGGCTGATCGGCGACGAGCTGTCCTTCCTGGCGGTCGCGGCGGGCGAGGCGGGCGAGGCGGGCGATGAAGCCTGCGCGGGCTGGGTCAGCTGGCGCCAGGTCCGCCCGACGACGCTCGAGATCGGCATCGCGCTGTTCCCCGAGTACCGGGGCCGTGGGATCGGCACCGAGGCCCAGCGGCAGCTGGTGGACTACCTCTTCGCCACCACGCCGGTCCACCGGGTCCAGGCCGGCACCGAGACCGGCAACGTCGCCGAACAGCGGGCGCTGGAGCGGGTCGGGTTCCGCCGCGAGGGCGTGCTACGCGGCGTCGGCATCCGCGCCGGCGAGTGGCGCGACGGTGTCATGTACGGCCTGGTGCGGGACGACTGGAAGAGCTAGATCCGCTCGAGGTCGCCGCCGTCGAACAGCGGGGCCATCTCCAGGCGCTCGACGTCGGCCGCCATCTCGGTGTCACTCGGCGGCGGGGCACCGGCGCCTGCGGCCTCGGCCGCGTCGAGCACCGCGCCCACCAGGGTGCCGTCGCGGGTGGTGTTGTCGAACACGGGAGCCTGCGCCAGCACCCAGCGCACGGCGCGGGCGAGCGCCTCGGGGTCGCCGATGGGCTGGTACCAGCTGAACCGGCGGCCCTCGTGATCGGCGGGCCAGCGCCGGCGGGCGACGGACTTGATGGTCTGCACCGCGACACCCCGCTCGGCGCACAGAGCCAGCAGCTGCTCGACGTCGGCCCGGTACGCCTCGTCCTGCAGGCCGGCGTAGCTGTACGGCAACAGCACCGAGTCGAACGGATGGCGCTCCAGGCTGCGCAGGTGCATGTGGGCGATGCGGGTGCCGTGACCGGTGACGCCGACGAAGCGGCACAGCCCCTCGTCCCGGGCCCGCTCCAGCGCCTCCACCGCGCCCCCTGGGCCGTGCGCGATGTCCCACTCGTCGGGCTCGACCAGGTTGTGCAGCTGGATGAGGTCGACGTGGTCGACCCGGAGCCTCTCGAGCGACCGCTCCAGCCCGGCGCGCGCCCCGTCGCCGGTACGCTCGCCGGTCTTGGTGGCCAGGAAGAAGTCGTCCCGGTGCTCGGCCATCCACGGCCCGATCCGCAGCTCCGAGTCCCCGTAGCCGGCGGCCGTGTCGATGTGGTTGACACCGTGCTCGAGCAGCAGCCGGAGCAGCCCGTCGGCCCGCTCCTGGCTCATCGAGGCCAGGGCCGCCGCCCCGAAGATGATGCGGCTGCTCTCGTGACCGGTACGTCCGAATGGCGCGACAGGGATCATCGAGCGGCTCCTGACGTTTGTGTGCGGGCGCCCGGCTCAGGCTACGCCTGACAGCAGTCCCCGGGCCCGGCGACTCGCTCCGAAACGAGATCGCTACAGCTTTGACCTGGACTTTTGACAGTAGCGAACATACGTTCGCTACTATGGGACTCACATGGCGCTTGGGAATGGCGAACCGGTGGCTGGGCACCGACGACGAAGGCCAGCAGGTCGGCCACGTGGGCCTGGTGGTCACCGGCGGGGGCACCCACCGCTACTGGCACGGCTGGCGCCGCGACGGCTCCCCGACCGGCATCGACGTCGGCCACTACGACTCCCCCGAAGAAGCCATGGCCGCGGTCGACGAGGCCTGCTGAGCTTCCCTGCTCGTGCCCTCAGCCGTCGGTCGCCGCCCCTGGTCGGGCGGGTGGGGTGAACATGTCGCCTTCGCCGACGGGGCGGCAGCAGCCCCAGGAGCCGCTGCCTTCGTCCGTGGCGACGCCGCCGCCCCAGACGAGGGCGGACGTGCCGGTGGAGACGACCGGTGCCTCGCGGCGGCCGCGAAGCTCGTCGGGGGCGGTGAGCTGGGGGCGGTTAGGGCCGGGGGCGAAGAGCCACTCGCCGGACGTGGGGTCGAGGACGAGGACCCGGCCGTCGGGGTCGGTGGTGTCGAAGGCGATCACCCGGCCGTCGATCGTGATGTCGCCGTAACGGTCGTTGCCCTGAAACGCCACGGGCGCGGGTGGCAACAGTCGCCATGTGCGGGCGATGGGATCGAACGCGGCCGCGTCAGTGTGGTCCCCGAAGGCGCCGCTGCCTCCGGCGAAGGCATGCCCGCCGCCCACCACGACCTCACGGCCGGTCCAGGCGACCAGGGGCTGGCCCCGGACCGCGAGCGGTGGGCCCGGTAGGGTCCGCCACTTCTCGGCGACCGGGTCGAGCGCCAGGGCGTGGGGCCACTGCGGCGCGTGGAGGCCATCGCCCCCCGTCGCGCCCACGAACACCAGCTCCTGCCCAGTCCACACGGCGTTGCCGGGCAGGGCCTCTGGTGCGTCCGGCAGCCGCGTCCAGTCGTTGGTCTCCGGGTCGTAGAGCGCGGCGACCGGCACGGCGCCGTCATCGCGGGAGGTGGAGCCGAAGGCGCCGGCCACCAGGACCTGCTCGCCAGTCCAGGCCACCTGCGTGATCGAGGAGCTGAGCGACCCGAGGTCCGTGGAGGGCAGCGGGTGCCACTCGTCCGTCCGCGGATCGTAGGCCGCACCGTGGACCGTCCGGTCCACGGAGGTGCCGCCGAATGCCACGACCTCGGTCCCGGTCCATACGGCGACCGGAGCCCCGAGGACGTAGCCCGGCGGGCTGGCTAGACGCCGCCATGCCCCGGTGGCCGGCGAGTAGGCGGCGGCGCCGACCTCCGCTCCCTCGCTGCCGTGGTAGCCGCCGAAAACGATCATCTCCTCGCCGGTCCATACCGCGGCCTGCTGGAAGCGGGGCGTGATCGGGGCCCCGGGCAGCGGCTCCCACATCCCCTCGGCCGGCGTCCCCACCGCCGGGGTCATGACCTCGGTCATGCCGCCCTGGTCCCGGCTCACCGCCAGCCCCGCGGCGAGCGCGGTCACCGTGATGATGCCGGCCGCCACCCGCACGCCGGCCGCGTGCCGGCGGCGGCGGCGGACCCGGCGATCGACGCGGCCGGGCAGGTCCTCGGCGACCGTCACCGCCGCCGCCGACGTCCGCAGCTCGCGTCGCAGCCGTTCCTCGAAGGCGAGGGCCATCACCGCTCCTCCAACTCGGTGCGCAGGCGCTCCAGGCCACGCGCGGTGTGCGACTTCACGGTCCCGACCGCCATCCCCAGCAGGTCGGCGACGTCCGACTCGGTGAGGTCGTCGTAGTAACGCAGCACGATCACCGCCCGCTGGCGCACCGGCAGGCGCCGCAGCGCCGCCACCACGGCGTCGCGCTCCGCCACGACCTCCTCGAGCCGCCCGGCGCCGCGGCCGGTGCCCGACCGCCGCCGTTCCTCCCGCGACTCCAGCACGTGCCGGCGCCCCCGGGTGGTCACCTCGTTGACCACGGCGCGGCGCAAGTAGGGGTAGGGCTCGAAGACTCGGCCCCGCTGCCACTGGGGATACACCTTGGCGAACGCCTCGGCCACCACGTCCTCCGCCTGGTGCTGGTCGCCGCACAGCAACCATGCGAGCCGCAGCAACGGCTCGAGGTGGCTCAGGTACAGCGCCGCGTAGTGCTCAGGCGCCACCCTCGCGGTCAGCGGCACCGCCACCGTGTCGCTCGTCATCACCCCCCAGACGGAACAGCCCTCCGAAAGGTTGTCATGAACCCCCGAAGACCGAAGGACACGGGCCCATCAGGCTGAGCCCGGGCGGCGGCGTCGCGGCGCGACTAGCGGGATGCTGTTCGTGGCGGTGGGGTGGCCCTGACGGCGAGCAGAACCGCCAGGGTGTGAAGCGCCGCCACCGCGGCGGCGAGCAGCGCCAAGCCCATCCGGTCCTCGTCGAGCTGGTGCAGGACCTCCGCCACGTCGACCAGCGCGAACCCGGCGGCGATCACGGCGATGGCCAGCAGCCACCGCCGCTCCGGACGTGACCACGCCAGCAAGGCGAGCCCCACCGACGCCACGACCGCGATGCCGACGACCAGCGGGGACTCCAGGTTCAGCCCGAGCACCCGCTCCTCGCCGCCGGCCGGCTCCGTCCCTGCCTCGCCCGCCTCCGATCCGGAGTGCTCGCCGCGGGCCTCGTCCGTGTGCGGCTCCAGGGCGACGCCGAGGACGAACAGCGCCGTCGCCGCCAGCAGGACCAGTGGCAGCGCCGCGCGGGATCGGGACCAGGCGGCCGGCGCGATCACGACGGGGACCGGAGCCGAGGGGCCGCCATCGCCACCGGCTCGGCCGGCGCCGCCACCGGCAAGCACCGCCGTACCCGCCTCCGCCGCCACACGAGGGCCGCCACGACCACCGCGGCCACCCCCACGACGCCGAACAGAACTGCTCCGAGCGCGGCCGTCACTCCCGCTGCGGCCAGGAACCCGAGGATCGGCCCGGCGCAGCACGCGGCGCACGCCACCGCGCCCACGCCCACCACGCCCGCCCCGGCCTTGGCATCGATCCGCTTCGGCTCGCCCACGAGCCGACCGTAGACCTTCGACCCCACTTGAAGGTCAAGGGTCGACCCGGCGATCGACCTCTCGACCCGCTCCGTCACCCGGCGCACGGGAGGGGGTCTACGGTCGGGGTCGTGGAACCGGAGCTTCACGCCGACGTCGCGGCGCTCGCTTGCCTGCTGGGATCCTGGTCCGGCGAGGGCGAGGGCCGCTACCCCACCATCGAGCCCTTCGCCTACCGCGAGGAGATCAGCTTCGGGCACAACGGCAAGCCGTTCCTCGCCTACCGCCAGGCCACGGTCCGGGTCGACACCGGCGTGCCGTCCCACGCCGAAGTGGGCTACCTGCGCGGCGTCGGCGCCGGGCGGGTGGAGCTGGTGCTCGCGCACCCGACAGGCGTGGCCGAGGTGGCCGAGGGCACCGCGGAGGTGACCGCCGACGGCGTGGTGGTGCGGCTGCGCTCCACCAGCGTGACCGGCACGACCACCGCCAAGGACGTGCGCAGCATCGAACGGTCCCTGACCGTGGCCGGAGACGTCCTGCACTACGACCTGGCCATGGGTGCCGTCGGCCAACCGCACCAGCACCACCTCCACGCCGAGCTGCACCGGGAGACGTGAGCCCACGAGCCCCGGGTCACACCCGCGCCGCGGGTCCGAAATCGTAGGGCCAGCACGTAACGCCGGGTGGTCTGAGCAACCCCCTGGGGTCGATGCTCACGAGCGCCCAGTACGCAGCTTTCGAGGCTGCCTTCCGAGAAGGCGGGTCGTCGCTGCGGACGACCGCCAAGTCATACCTGAAGGCGCATGAGCGTCCGGGCTGGTACGACGCCCGACTTTGCTGGTGGGTTCGTTGTGCGACGCTTCGCGCGCTTTGTTGGTCCCGAGGCGCGCACATGGTGGGTCGTCGGCCCACGGACTCGACCTCGCGCTAGGCCACCCAACTCTGGCGCCGCGCCGAACCGCATGTCTCGATCGTGCGACTGACACGGACCTACGCCACCGGGCGCTCATCGGTGCGCTCGACCGGTTCATCGACCCGTCCGACGTTCTGTCGCGCGTACCGGTCAGCGCCGGGCTCCTACCATCGATCCTGTGAAGTCGGTCGCGGCCGTGCTCCGTGGCGGTACGTGATGCCCGAGGCCGTTGCGGTGCTCTCCTTTGGACAGCCTCGGCTGGTCCATGGACCGGCGCGAGTCAACTTCAAGACGTCATGTGTCGTCGATGCCACCGGCGTAACTCTGTATCGCTGGCCGTGGCGTTCGATCCACGTCCCGCTCGAACAGGTGGACCGTTTCGATGTCGTGCTGAAGGATCCAGTGCAGGACGTCGAGCATCCGCAGGCACGTGACCCGGTCCCGCGCCTCGTGCTGCGGACCCGCGACGGGAAGGTGCTGCGGGTCTCCGGGATCGTGAACCCGTGGCGTGCGGGGCCGCGTCAGGCATGCGCCCTGCAACTGAACAACCACATCGTGCGATTGAATCGTCGACGGCAGCAGCCTCCGGCCCACGAGGCCGGTGAGCCGCCCGAATAGCGCAGGCGATCGACGCCGCGCAGTGCGGCGTGGCTGACAGGACTTGAACCTCCGACCCCGTGACCCCCAGCCACTGCCGGGCGTCCGCCGTTGTCCGCCCGGGCCCGGAGACGGCTGCTCACAAGCGGTCTGGCGGCCGCGCACGTCCGATCCTGTGTGGCCCAGGGCAACGGTCATCGGCTCCCCCACCGGCTCCCCGCTCGAAGCTATGGAATGGAGGATCAGTCCTGGCCGTCGTTGTCGGCACGAGCAGCTGCGCGAGCAACCGGCCCAGCTGACCTTCTGATCCATAGGCTCGTCCGAGCCGTCCAGCGGGGTCCGGCCGAGGCGTTCGCCCGGGTGGGGCTGCCGATCGGCTGGCTCATCCCACGAGGTAGGTCTCGTAGATCACGCCTGTGGCCTGGCGGCCGGCGACGCTGATGAAGACGCCCTTGTTCAACCAATCGAGGTGGGGGGAGGCGGTTTCGATCTGGGTCGAGGTGCGGAAGGTGTACTCGCTGGCGTCGACATCTTCACCGCGCCCGAGCCGTGAGAGGACCTCGGCGGGACCGTGGCGCACACCTCGTGATTGGACGTAGAGCAGGTCGCCGCGGTCGGTCTCCAGCGTGTAGCGGATATCGCCGAGCGCGGTGCCGTCTGGCAGGACGATCTGCCAGTCGGCGCTGGCGCCTGGCAGCAGCTTCCCGTTGAGTTCCGGACCGGTGAATGTTCCACCGGTCAGTGGCACGATGCGCCGATGGCCTTGGGCGGTCTCGCCCAGGTCGAGCGGCTGCGCGAGCGTGGCCTCCAGCCGGTAGACCCGGGTGAGGCGAGGGTCAGGAAGCGGATTGCTCATCGGTGGCTCCCGTCACCGGGTCGTTGGGATGGGGCTCGAGCGGGGTCACGGTCACACGCATCCACTCGTAGATCGGCAGAGCGCGGAGCAGCTCGTCGAGTTGCGCTCGGCTGCCGGCGTCGTACAGGCCAAGGACCTTGGCTTCGCCGGCTGCGGTCAGCTTCCAGACGCGCACGAGGTGCCCTTCGCGTGCCAGTTGGGCTGCCGCGGTTGCCTCGGCGTCCTCGCGATCCCGAACCTCAGACTGCGGCGTTCCGCCCGGGACGTTGATCTCGAACTCGACCAGGAATTCCATTGTGGTTCTCCTCACCCGCCTGCCCGACCGGCTGGTGCGTGGCCGCGACGGTAGAGGCTGTCGGACCTGCTCTCTCTGTCGAGCGAGCCCGTCGCAATCGGTCCTGAGCGGGTCCACGGGGCGAGTTTGTCAGCTTGGGAAGGGCTGGCCAGTCTGCATCGCGACGGCGTCCGATGCCCAGCCGTACGCCAAGAAAGGTCGAGATCCGGCGCTACGCGTTCCCGTACCTGCGAGAGCGATCGGCCGGGATGTTCGGCCGCCAGGTGGGCTAGCCCTACTCCGGTAGTTCGAGGGACAGCTTCCGCACGACCTCTCTCGCCACTTCCAGCAGGTCGATGCCGGTCGAGTCAGTGATCTGCGCCTTCGCGACCAAGATTGCCAGGAACATGCTCAGGTTGAGCAATCCGACGACGATGTCCTCGGGCGCAGGCTCGTTCGGATCGTTGACCAGCGCGTGAATGCGCTCGACGGCCGCCCACCGCTCGTTGTCCCCTTCCTGCATCCAGAGCGTCAGCAGTTCCACACCGCGGCGCGTGCTGCCCGCTCGGGGGCCCATCTCGTCCACTGGCCGAAGCGTAGGGGCTACCGCGTTCCCGGCTGAACGCGAAGCGACCCCCGACCGAAGCCGGGGGCCGCTAGTGGGGAGAACTCCCCGTTACCCGAACCAGCGGTGGGCTAGACGCCCCGTCACTTTCCCGTAGATGCGGCGGGCGAGCCGCCTCCGGACACGGCCACGCCGGACGGCGTTGACGTCATTTGCTGTGCTTCAAGGCCCGGTAGAGGAGGCTCTTGAGGCTCACTGGGTGGCGATCGCTTGGATCTGCGCGACCGCGTCCTCGAGCAGCACCAGCAGCGCGGCCGGGTCGCCCCCGAGGACGATCTTGTGGTGCACGTCGCCGATGGAGACGGCGCAGACCCCGCTGTCGGGTCCCTGGTGGCCGAGGCGTGGGCGAGGGCCAGCTCGGTCATGTAGACGGTGATCTCGGGTTGCATGGGCCTCCTGGCCGGCAGGCGCCTATCGTCGCTGGTTGGCATGGAGTGGTACCTCCGCGTCCGGGGCCGGGGTGTTCGCGCACCGCCGGCCCCGCCTGTGTGGTCGGACACTCGTTGCTGACCCGGTTGCTGTCCTCGGGCTGGGAACCAGAAGAGCCGGCCCTTGCGGACCGGCTCTGACCTGGGACTTTGTGGTCGGGCTGACAGGACTTGAACCTGCGACCCCTTGACCCCCAGTCAAGTGCGCTACCAAACTGCGCCACAGCCCGACGGGGAGATGCCATCGTAGCAACCCCGGGTCGAGGCCGGTAAGGCGTTCGGGCGAGCCGGTAAGGCGTTTGGGTCGGAGCCGGTAAGGCGTTCGGGTCACGCCTGCCGGTGGTCAGCCCACCAGCCAGTGGAAGATCCAGGTGCCGATCTGGATGAACCGCCAGGTCAGGTAGGCGACGATCAGCACCAGCAGGAGCCTGAAGTGCCAGGGGGCCTTCTTCCTGACCTCCGTGTCGCCGGGCGCGGCTCCGGGCTCCGAGGGGTCGGCGACCACCCGGCCACAGGTGGGGCACGAGCCGTCGGGCTCGAGCGTGTTGGGGTTGAGGAAGCGGCTGCAGGTCTCGCACCAGGGCATGGGCACCTCGGCCGCGGCCGGGGGCCCGTCGTGTTGGGCGCAACCCAAGCGGGGCCCGGCAGCGGCGACGCGACGCTACGACCTCGCCGCCCGTCGGGGCCACCCGGCCAGCCCAGAGAATGAGCCCGGCGGCGGGGTCAGACGGGCGGGACCCCGTGGCGCCGCGTCGAGAACGCCCGGTCCTTGCCGTCGGCCAGCTCCAGGCGGCGGATCAGCTCGCCCCGGAGGTCGCCGAAGTCGACGACGGCGTCCACCACCAGCTCGGACGCCAGCCGGTAGAGGTCCACGTCGGCCTCGTACGCCTCGCGTTCGGCGGCCACGAAGGCCGATCGCTCGGCCTCGTCGGCCATGGCCGCGATGCGGTTGGCGTACACCGCGTTGACCGCTGCCTCCGGGCCCATCACCGCGATGCGGGCCGTGGGCAGAGCCAGGGTGGCCTCGGGCTCGAAGGCCGGGCCGGACATGGCATACAGCCCGGCGCCGTAGGCCTTGCGGACGATGACCGACACCTTGGGCACCGTGGCCTCGCTGACGGCGGTGACCATCTTGGCGCCGTGGCGGATGATCCCGGCCCGCTCCACCTCGGTGCCCACCATGAACCCGGGCACGTCGGCCAGGAACACCAGGGGGATGTTGAAGGCGTCGCACAGCCAGATGAAGCGGGCGCACTTGTCGGCCGAGTCGACGAACAGCACCCCGCCCTTCTGCGCCGGGTTGTTGGCCACGACGCCGACCGGCCGGCCGTCGAGCAGCGCCAGCCCGGTGATCACCTCGGGTGCGAACAGCGGCATGCGCTCGAAGAACGACTCGCCGTCCACGAGGGCGTCGATGACGTCGTGCATGTCGTAGGCCCGCTGCTCCTCGGCGGGGACCATCGAGGCCCTCAGCTCCCGCGCCGGGGGCCGCGGCTCGAAGCGGGGCGGTGCCTCGCGCCAGTTCTGCGGGAAGTAGTTGAACCAGGCCCGGGCCGCGTCCAGGGCGTCCTCGTCGTCGGTCACCAGGTTGTCGCCGCAGCCCGACACGGTGGCGTGCATACGGGCCCCGCCCATCTCCTCCAGCGACGTCACCTCGCCGATGACCATCTCGGCCATGCGAGGCGAGCCGAGGTACATGGAGGCGTTGCCCTCGACCATGAACACCACGTCGCAGAAGCTCGGGATGTAGGCACCGCCCGCGGCCGACGGGCCGAACAGGCAGCAGATCTGGGGCACCTTCCCCGACAGCCGCACCTGGTTGTAGAAGATGCGGCCCGCGCCCCGACGCCCGGGGAACAGCTCCACCTGGTCGGTGATGCGGGCACCGGCCGAGTCCACCAGCCAGAACACCGGCAGCTCGTGGCGCAGCGCGTATTCGGTGAGCCGCACGATCTTCTCCACCGTGCGGGCCCCCCACGACCCGGCCTTGACCGTGGGGTCGTTGGCCATGACGCAGACGGGCCGGCCCTCGATGCGGCCGACCCCGGTGACCACGCCGTCGGCCGGCAGGTCCTCGGCCTGGTTGTTGGCCAGCAGGGCGTCCTCCACGAAGGACCCCTTGTCGAGCAGCAGGGCGAGGCGGTCCCGGACGAACAGCTTGTTCTGGGCGGCGAGCTTCTCCCCTACCCGGGCGAGGTTCCCCGCCTGGGCGCGCTCGACACGGCGGGTGAGGTCGGCGCTGGTGTGGGGCCCAGGCTGGGTGTCGTCCGGCGCGGCCACGTCAGCCGCGGCGGATGGCCAGGATCGCCAGGTCGTCGCCGATGGTCTCCGAGGCGAAGTCCCGCGCCGCTTCCAGCAGGTTCTTGCACAGCACGCCGGCCTCCACGTTGGGGTCGCGCCGCAGCGAGTTGGCGATGCGCTCCTCGCCGAACATCTGGTCGCCGTTGCGCACCTCGGCCAGGCCGTCGGTGTAGAGCAGCAGCAGGTCGCCGGTGTTCAGCGGGATCTCCCGGGAGTGGTAGTGCCCGTTGGGATCGAGCATGAGCAGCGGGCCGGTGGACCGCAGGGGCCGGACCTCGCGGTCGTGCCACAGCCAGGCCGCGGGATGGCCGGCGGAGGCGAAGCGGAGGGTGCCCGCGTCGGTGTCGAACACCACCACGACCAGGGAGATGAACTCCTCGGTGCGCTCGGGCGCGGCCATCTGGCGGTTGAGCTCCTCCAGCGCCTGGGCCGGGTCGCGGTACTGGCGCAGGAACACCCTGAGCAGGTACTTGGCCTGGAAGGCGGTGATGGAGGCCTCGATGCCCCGCCCGGTGACGTCGCCGATGACCGCGGCGATGCGCGACGGCGCCACCCGGAACACGTCGTAGAAGTCGCCGGCCATGACGCCGGTGCCCGCCTGGTAGACGCGCCCCAGCTCGAAGCCGGCGAAGTCGGGCAGCTCTTCGGGCGCCAGGCGGGCCGCCCAGCGCTTCGGGGCCAGCTCCTCCTGGTTGAGGACCTCCTCGGCCCGGCGTTCGAGCTTGGTGCGGTCCTCGGCCAGGCGGGCCTCGCGGGCGAAGTCGCGCCCGAAGGCGATCGACAGCGAGACGGGGACGAGGATGAGCACGAACAGCAGGCTGGGCACGGCGCGCTCGCCGGTGGCCGCCACTGTGGCCGCGGCCAGCGCCAGCACCCCGTAGAGGCAGGTCGCGTGCAGGTCTTTGCGGAAGGCCGAGCGCGCCAGAATGGTCACGTCGGCATCGGGGCCGTGCTCGTTCTCCACGCGCTTCCAGACGACGTGCAACCGTCGTGTGGAGCGGGCCCAAACCAGGGCTGCGACGAGCGAGGCGACCCCAACGAGGGCCAGGATCGGCGTCATGTCGCCGCTGACTCTAGTGGCGGCGTGAGACACCGGGTACCGACTGTCACGAGGCTGTCACTCACCGCGCCTCCGGACCCGCAGCTTGACCGCCGTCGCGCCGAGGTCGAACGCCTCCCGCAGCTTGCGCTCGAGGTAGCGCATGTACGGCTGGGGCAAGTCCCGGTTGACAAACAGGGTGAACGTGGGCGGATTGGTCGCCCCCTGGGTGGCGTACAGCACCCGGGCACCGCCCGGGGCGGCCTGGGCCAGCTGGGCGTCGCGGATGACGGCGTTGACCTTGGCCGTGGGTATGCGCCGCCGGTAGGCGTCCACACTGGCCTCCAGGGCCGGGAACAGCTTGTGCACGCCCTTGCCCGACAGGGCGCTGACCGGCAGCACCGGGGCGTCGCCGATGAACCGCAGCCGCTCGGACACCTGCCAGCGCAGGTCGGCCCGGGCATCGGCGTCGAGCAGGTCCCACTTGTTGAGCATCACCACGATGGGGCTGCCGGCGGCGTCGATGCGCTCGGCCAGCCGCTGGTCCTGCCCGGTGACGCCGTCGGTGGCGTCGATGACCAGCAGGGCGACATCGGCGTCGTCCACCGCCTGCAGCGCCCGCACGAGCGAGTAGTACTCGGTGCCCTCGTCGATCTTGGAGCGGCGCCGCATGCCGGCGGTGTCGACCAGCCGCAGCGGCCCCAGCTCGGTCTCGACCACCGTGTCGATGGTGTCGCGGGTGGTGCCCGGCAGGTCGTGGACCACGGCCCGCTCGTCGCCGGTGAGGCGGTTGAACAGGGTCGACTTGCCCACGTTGGGCCGGCCGACGATGGCGACCGCCACGGCGTCGTCGTCGCCGCCAGACTCGTCCTCCGGCGCCTCGTCCGGCTCGGCCGGCGGGAAGTGCGCCACCACCGCGTCCAGCAGGTCGCCGGTCCCCCGCCCGTGCAGGGCGCTCACCGGGTAGGGCTCGCCCAGGCCGAGGGCCATCAGCTCCCACATCTGGTGCTCGCGGCCGGTGTCGTCCACCTTGTTGGCCACCAGCAGGGTCGGCTTGCCCGAGGCCCGCAGCAGGCCGGCGACCCGGGCGTCGTCCTCGGTGGAGCCGGTGACGACGTCCACCACGAACAGCACGACGTCGGCGTCGGCGATGGCCCGCTCGGACTGGGCGCTGACCTTGGCGTCGAGGTCGGTGCCGCCCACCATCCAGCCGCCGGTGTCGATGAGCCGGAAGGTCCGGCCGAGCCAGTCGGCCTCGACGTCCTTGCGGTCGCGGGTGACCCCCGACCGCTCCTCCACGATGGCGGCGCGCCGGCCCAGGATGCGGTTGAGCAGGGTGGACTTGCCCACATTGGGCCGCCCCACGATGGCGACGACGGGGAGTGCCATGTCAGCTTCCCGATCCGAGCGCGGCCCGCAGGGCGTGGCCGTCGGTGGGGACGATCTCGACCGGCCGGGGCAGGTCGGCGGGGGCGGTGCCGTCCAGGAACACGCCCCGGGTCAGGCACACGTCGGGCAGCAGGTAGCGGTGGCCCTCGGGCTCGGCCGCCAGCACCCGGGCCAGGTCCTCCCCCACCATGAGCCCGGCCACGCCGACGTTGCCGCCGAAGTAGCGGTTCTCGACCGTCAAGATGCGGACGTCGGGGCGGCCCAGCTCGGCCAGCAGCGGGGCCAGCACCCGGGCGCCGTAGGGCCCGGTCAGGACCGCCACCGGGGCGTGGCGGGACGGCCCGATGCGCAGCAGCTGGTCCCCGAGCGCCCGGACGGCCCGGTAGGGCTCGTACTCGGAGTCGCTCGAGCCCGACACGTCGAGGCCGGCCGAGCAGCCGCCGTCGGCGGAATGGAAGAAGCCGCCGCGGTCGGGATCGTCCTCGCGCCGGGGGGTGGCGCCCGGCCGCTCCAGCAGCTCGGCCTCGAAGGCGCGGGCCATGCCGATGCCGTCCTCGTGCATGGGGAAGTCGCCGTAGTCGGCCGCGGGCGGGAAAGGCCGGTCGGCCAGCAGGTAGTACTCGTCGGCCGCGTACACCAGGCGCCGTCCGAGGACGGTCAGGTAGACGTCCTGCCAGTCGGCCACCGCGTCCACCACCGCCGCCGCCTCGGCCCGGGTATGGGGCCGCATGCGGGCCTCGGTGTTGAACCGGGACAAGCCCAGCGGCACCACGCACAGCGAGGCCAGCTCGGGGTAGCGGTCGAGCACCCCGGCCAGGGTGTCGTCCAGCAACGCGCCGTCGTTGACCCCCGGGCACACCACCACCTGGCCGTGGACCTCGACTCCGTGGTCGAGCAGGGCCCGCAGCCAGCGCAGGCTGGTGGCCCCCCGGCGGTTGCGCAGCATGGCCGAGCGCACCTCGGGGTCGGTGGCGTGGATGCTGACGTACAGCGGGCTCAGGCCCTCGGTCACCACCCGCTCCAGGTCGGCCTCGGTGAACCGGGTCAGGGTGGTGAAGTTCCCGTACAGGAACGACAGCCGGTAGTCGTCGTCCTTCAGGTAGAGAGACCTGCGTAAACCGTGCTTTCCGCTCCCACCGCCGCTCGGGCGGGGCGGCAGCTGGTAGATGAAGCAGAACTCGCAGTGGTTGTCGCAGGTCCGCACCCGGTCGAACAGCGCCGAGTGGACCTCGACCCCCAGCGGCTCGCCCGCGGCCTTGCCGATCTCCACCAGGGACTCCAGCCCGCCCCGCCGCACCTCCAGGGCGAGGTCGGCCTCGTCCACGAGCGACCGCCACTCCAGCAGGTCACGGGGGACGTCCCCGTTGATCGAGACGATCTCGTCGCCCTCCGCCAGGCCCGCGCGCGCGGCCGGCGACGCGGGCGCGACGGCGACGACACGGGGTGCGGACATAGGGGTGACAGTCTACGGCTACTCCGCGTGGACCAGGTCCGGGTCCAGCGCGCCCGAGCGGGCCAGCCAGCGGCCGATCTCCCCCGAGACGTTGCGGCCGATGGCGATGGCCGGGGCGTCGTGGGCCGCGGCGATCTTCTCGTTGACCCGCTCGATGGCCTTGCGGGTCGAGTCGCGGGACCGGCCCAGGCGGCCGGCGGCGTCGTCGTGGGAGCGGGGCTCCAGGGTGGCGGGCCGGGGCAGGCGGGCGAAGTCGTCGTAGTAGGCGGCGATCACGCTGCGCTCCAGCGGCGTGAAGCTCAACGCGATCGTCATGTCGAAGCCGGCGGTCGGCTCCTCGTCCTCGGCGTCCGGTCCCGGCGGCGGACCGGTCACGGCCGCGGGGCCCAGGTGGTCGCCGGTCACGCACACCACGTGGAAGCGGTGGTCCGGGCGGCCCATGGCGTAGCTCCAGCGGTGGCGGACGGGCGCCCACGGCCGGCCGGGCTCCAGCGGCACCTCCTCGTAGCCCGGCTCGTACACCGACAGCAGCCCGGGGCGCTGGGACACGTTCAGCGTCACCCAGCGGGTCCCGTCCCAGCGGATCACCGCGTGCTCCTTGGAGACGGTCCAGCGCCCGCCGACCAGCTGGTGCCCGACACGGATGTCGTTGGCACGGCCCCGGCCGATGTGCACCACGTGGCCGCGCTCGAAGCTCGCGGTCCACGGCCCGGGATGGATGCGGACGCGTATGGTCACGCGTCCTGGCGTACCACCACAGCGGTCACGTTGTCGGTGCTTCCCGCGTCCAGGGCCGCGTCGACCAGCCGCTGGGCCGCCGCGTCGGCGGAGGCGGCCGCCCGGACGATGCGGCCGATCTCGGCGTCGTCCAGCGCGTCGATGCCGTCCGACGCCAGCACGAGGACGTCCCCCGGGAACAGCGCCACGTGGGCCACGTCGGGGGCGACGACGTCGGCCGCGCCCATCGCCCGGGTGATCACGTGGCGCCCCGGGTGGGTGCGGGCCTCGGCCCGGGAGATCACGCCCGCCCGCACCAGCTCGGCCGCGGCGTTGTCGTCGTCGGTGACGCGGGTGACGCGTTCGGCCGTCGCCAGCCAGGCGGGCGAGTCCCCGACCCCCGCCACCAGCCACAGGCTGCCCGCGGTCCGATCGGCGGCCAGCGCCGCCAGGGTGAGCGTGGCCGCCATGGACGCCACCGTGGGATCGTCCCGCTGGCCGGCGCGTACGGCCTCGTTGGCGTCCTGCACCGCGGTTTGCACCACGCGGTCGTCGACCCGCCCGGCCGACGCCTCCAGGCGCGCCACGGCCGCCTTCACCGTCAGGGTCGCAGCTCGAGCGCCGCCTCGCAGCCCGCCGGCACCGTCGCTCACCATCACCCAGCCGTCCGCCACCGCCATCCGGTCCTGGTTGTCCGGGCGCCGCCCCCTGGCCGTGGCCCAACCGCTCTCGAACCCCATGGCCCAGAAGTAGCCCGGCCGGGCGCTCGCCGCTAGGGCCAGGTGTGGCCCCCGCCGGGCCCTCGGTAGGGTGGCGGCGATGCCCGTCGACAAGGTCCTCCTCGCCGCGCCCCGAGGCTTCTGCGCGGGGGTGGAGATGGCCATCAAGGCCCTGGCCTGGATGGTGCGGGCCTTCGAGCCGCCGGTGTACTGCTACCACGAGATCGTCCACAACCAGGGCGTGGTCGACCGCTTCCGGGACCTGGGCGTGGTGTTCGTCGACGACATCGCCGAGGTGCCCGAGGGCCGGCCCATCATGCTGTCCGCCCACGGCTCGGCCCCCGAGGTGGTCGCGGCGGCCCGGGACCGCGGCAGCTACGTCGTCAACGCGGTGTGCCCGCTGGTGACCAAGGTCCACCATGAGGTCAAGACCCGGGCCGGCAAGGGCTACCGCATCGTCTACGTGGGCCACGAGGGCCACGAGGAGGCGGTGGGGACCATGGCGGTGGCGCCCGAGGCCATCGACATGGTCGAGTCCGTGGCCGACGTGGACGCCCTGCCGGCGTCCGAGCAGCCGGTGGCGCTGTTGGCCCAGACCACCCTGTCCCATCGGGACTGGTCGGCCGTGGCCGAGCGCGCCGCGGAGCGCTTCCCCGGCCTGTGGCGCCCGGGACGGTCCGACCTGTGCTTCGCCACCACCAACCGCCAGTCGGCGCTGGCCGAGATCGCCACCCGCTGCGACGCGGTGGTGGTGATCGGGTCGGCCAACTCGTCCAACACCCGGGCGCTGGAGAAGCTGGCCCGCGAGTCGGGCTGCGCCCGGGTCTACCGGGTGAACGGGCCCGGCGAGCTGCCCGACGACCTCGCCGGCACGGTCGGCGTGACCGCCGGGGCCTCCGCTCCCGAGAGCGTGGTGGAGGCCGTGATCGCCCGCCTGGGCCCGCGCGACGGGGTCGAGGAGGTCAGCATCACCGAGGAGGACGAGTACTTCCCGCCGCCCCGCGAGCTGCGCGACCTGCTGGCGGGCGTGGACGTGCTCGCCACCTTCGCGCTGGGCGGCTCGGTTCCCCAGCGCCCGTCGCTGAACGACCGCCAGCTTCAGGCCAGCGACGTGCTCGCCATTCTGGCCTGAGTTCCCGCTCTTGCGCCTGAAGGCGCCGGGCCGCTCGGGCCGGGCTGGCCTGAGTTCCCGCTCTTGCGCCTGAAGGCACCGGGCCGCTCGGGCCGCGGGTCATTCGGCCCGTTGGCGGGCCTCGTCGTAGAGGGCCTGGAGGTCGACGCCCAGCTGCTCGGTCATCTCCCGCACCACCCGCCGCTTGACCCGCCCGGTGCCGTCGCCGGCCGGCGGGTAGATCGGCTCGCCGACCATGAGCACGATCTTGTGCGGCTTGATGAACTTGGCGCCGAGCGGCATGGCTTGGGCCGAGCCGCCGATGCCGATGGGCACGATGGGCGCCCCGGTGCGGGCGGCCACGAACGCGGGGCCGTCGAACAGCTCGGCCACCTGGGGGCCCTCCCGCCGGGTGCCTTCGGGGAACATGACCAGCGACTCGCCGTTCTCGATGATGCGCATGCAGGTGCGCAGCGACTCGCGGTCGGCGGTGCCCCGATGGACCGGGAAGGCGCCCAGCATGGAGAAGAAGCGGCCCAGCGTGGGGTACTTCCAGATCGACGCCTTGCCCATGTAGCGCATGCGGGTCGAGTGGATGCACGACACCAGGATGAAGTCGATGTTGGACCGGTGGATCGGGGACACCACGTAGGGCGCCGGGGGCAGGTGCTCGCGGCCCCGGACCTCCAGCCGGAAGTACAGCTTGGCCAGGCCGTGGAACAGCCCGCTGAGCGCGGTGTAGGAGCCCTTCTCGTACCACCGGGGCGGGTGCACGTCCACGGTCGGGGCCCGGGCGGGCTCGCCGCGTTCGATGGGGCCCGGCGCCATCTCGAACTCGCGTGACGCGGCGGACTCGGTCTCAGCCATCGCCGATCCTCCCCACGAGGTCGTCCACGATCTCCTCGACGGTCATGTCGCTGGTGTCGATCTCCAGTGCGCCGTCGGCCCGGCGCAGCGGGTCGGCGTCGCGGCCCTGATCCAGGGCGTCGCGGCGGGCCATGTCGGCGGCGACGGTCTCGTAGTCGAGGTCGGTGACCTCGGCCGCCCGCCGCTCGGCCCGCACATCGGGGCGGGCGCTCAGGTACACCTTCAGCACCGCGTCGGGGAAGACCACTGTGCCGATGTCGCGGCCCTCCAGCACTCCCCCGCCCCGGGCGTGGGTCCACTCGCGCTGGCGGCGGACCAGCTCGGCGCGCACTCCTGGGTTGGCGGCCACCAGCGACACGGCGCGGGACACCTCGGGGCCGCGGATCTCGATGGTGGCGTCCACGCCGTCCACCGTCACCGTGTCGCTCGTGACCTCCAGGTCGACCACCCGCGCCAGCTTCTCGACCGGCTCGGTGTCGGCCGGGTCGATGCCGCGGCGCAGCGCCGCGAACGTGACCGCCCGGTACATGGCCCCGGTGTCGAGGTACTCGAGCCCGAGGCGGTTCGCGAGCCGGCGGGCGACGGTCGACTTGCCCGACCCGGCGGGCCCGTCGATGGCGATGACCTTCACGAGGACCGCACCCTACAGGCTCGGGGCGGAAAGCCCGTCGAGCGCCTCCCAGAAGCCGGGGAAGGTCTTGGCCACGCAGTCCGGGCCCGCGATCTCGACCCCGGGCACCCGCAGGCCCACGAGGGCGAAGCTCATCGCCATGCGGTGGTCGTCGTAGGTGGCGATGCGGGCGGCGCGGGGATCGCCCGGCTGGACCACGAAGCCGTCGTCGGTGGCCCGGGCCTCGACCCCGAGCCGCCCGAGCTCGCGGACGACCGCGGCGATCCGGTCCGTCTCGTGGCCCCGGATGAAGCCCACCCCGGTCACCTCGGTGGGCCTGTCGGCGAACGGGGCCAGTACCGCGACCGTCTGGGCCATGTCGGGCATGTCCGACAGATCGACCGGGCCCAGGCCCCGCAACCGGCCGGTGCCGGTCACGGTCGTGCTGGTGGCGGTGCGGGAGACCTGCGCGCCCATGGTGGCCAGCAGGTCGGCCAGGCGGGCGTCGCCCTGGCGGGTCCCCTCCCCCAGCCCCCTCACCGTGACCCGCCCGCCCACCAGGGCCGCGGCGGCCAGGAAGTACGAGGCGGTGGAGGCGTCCGGCTCGACGACGTACGTCGTGCCGCGGTAGCGGCCCGCGGGCACGTCCAGCTCCGGGCCCACGTCCACCCCGAACGCGGCCATCACGGCCTGCGTGAGCTCGACGTACGGGCGGGAGACGAGGGCGGTCGTCAGCCGCAGTCGGACGCCGCCCCGGGCGTAGGGGGCGGCCAGCAGCAGGCCGGACAGGAACTGGCTCGACATGTCGCCGGCCACCGCCACCTCGCCGCCGTCCAGCCCGCCGGGCGCCACCACGGTGACCGGCAGGCGGCCGGGCTCGCCCTCGTCGCGGACCTCGGCCCCCAGCCTGCGGATCCCGTCGAGCACCGGGCCCATGGGCCGGGCCCGCAGCGGCGGCGCGCCGTCGATCCGGTACTCGCCCTTCCCCAGCGCCACCACCGGGAGCAGGAAGCGGCTGGTGGTGCCGGACAGGCGCATGTCCAGGGCGAGCGGTCCCGGGCGCAAACGGCCGCCGGTGCCGGTCACCATGAGCCGCCCGGACGACCGGTCCTGCGCGATCCCGGCCCCCAGCCTCGCGAGCGCGACGCGCATGGCGTCGGTGTCGTCGGCGACGAGCGCGCCGTCGATGGCGGAGGTGCCCGCGGCCAGCGACGCGCACACCAGCGCCCGGTTGGTCAGGCTCTTGGACCCGGGCACGCTGACCGTGGCGTCGAGGGGGCCCCGGGCGGGCGTGACCGGGCGGGCGTCAGCCATCGATCGGCGAGACCGCGGGCCGGTAGCCCCGGGCGATGAGCCCGCCCCGCAACAGGTCCGCGGCCGCGCTCTCGATGAGCAGCACCAGCACGCCCTGGGGGCCTTCGGTGGAGTGGGCGATCTCCAGGTCCACGATGTTGACGTCGAGGTCGGCGGCGAGGATGGCCACGTCGGCCACCACGCCGGGCCGGTCGGGCACCGGGATGCGCACCTCGCTCAGGTCGGCCGCGGTCCGGAAGCGGGCCGGCAGGTTGACCCGGGCGGCCCGGGCCTGCTCCAGGGAGGCCAGCAGCTCCTTGCGGTCGTCCACGGCCACCACGTCCCGCAGGTGCTGGAGGGCGGCGGTGAGCTCGTCCAGGACGTCGACGATGGCGGTGCGGTTGTCGCTGCAGATGTCCGGCCAGATGCCTGGGTGGCCCGAGGCGATGCGCGTCATGTCCCGGAAGCCGCCGGCCGCCAGGCGCAGCAGCGCCCGGTGCTCCTCGCTGCGCTCGTCGGCCAGGCGCATGAGGGCGGCGGCGGTCAGGTGGGGCACGTGCGACACCACCGCGACCAGCTTGTCGTGGCGGTCCGGCGGCAGGGTCACCACCTCGGCGCCCAGCATGCCGACGATCTGGCGCACCTGGGCGTAAGCCGCGGCATCGGTCCCTTCGGTGGGCGTGAGCACCCAGGTGGCGCCCTCGAACAGGTCGGCGTCGGCGCCCTCCACGCCTTCCTGCTCGGAGCCGGCCATGGGGTGGCCGCCGACGAAGCGGCTGTCGTCCACCGCCTCGACGACCGAGGCCTTGACCCCGCCGACGTCGGTCACGAGGCCGCCGCCGGCGCCGAGGGCCCGGCGGGCTTCGCTGGCGATGGCGGCCACGGGCGTGGCCACGAACGTGATGGTGGCGTCGGCGTCGTCGCCGATGGCGTCGAGGGCGCCCAGCTCGAGGGCCCGTTCCGCCCGGGCCGGGTCGCGGTCGCGGCCGGTCACATGCCAGCCCATGGCCCGGAGCCGCATGCCGATCGACCCGCCGATCAACCCCGTCCCGACCACCACGGCGCGGCCGGGGTCGGGAGGCCGCCCGAGCACCATCAGGCGGGCAGGTCGTCGCGCAGGAAGCGCGCGCCTTCGAGGTAGACGTGGTGCAGCTGGTCGCGGCCCTTGTCGGTGTGCAGGTGGATCATCACCCGGATGCAGCGGGGGGTGCCGCCGTCGATGTCCAGCTCGCGGGCGCACATCAGCGGGACGTCGCCCAGCCCGAACTTGCGGGCGGCCAGGGCCGGGAAGGCGCTGTGGATGTCGTCGGTGGCGGTGAACAGCACGCTGATCAGGTCGTCGTGCTCGATCTCGTTGCGCTCGAACAGCGCCTCGAGCAGCGCGATCACCCGCTCGAACAGGTGGTCGGTCTCGTCGACGTCCACGGTGGTGGCGCCGCGCAGGGCGCGGACTGCGGGTGACATGGCGCTGTGAGGTTAGCGGCGCGCCCCGCCCGGTCGTGTAGTCGCGACGGCTCGCTCCAGGTCTCTGACCTCACCTTGCGTGAGAGCACGCCACTCCCCGGGCGCCAGGCGGCGGTCGGCCAGCGGTCCGATCCGCACCCGCACCAGCCGCGCCACCGGGTGGCCCACCGCCGCGCACATGCGCCGGACCTGGCGGTTGCGGCCCTCGTGGATGGTGAGGCGCAGGGTGTGCTCGCCCACGAGCGACGCCTTGGCCGGAGCGGTGGGGCCGTCCTCCAGCTCGACCCCTTCCCGCAGTCGCCGCAGCGCCCCGCGGGACGGCTTTCCCTCCACCTCGGCCAGGTACTCCTTCTCCACCCCGAAGGAGGGATGGGTCAGGCGGTGGGCCAGCTCGCCGTCGTTGGTGAGCAGCAGCAGGCCCTCGGTCTCGGCGTCGAGCCGCCCGACCGGGTAGACGCGGGGCTCCTCGGGCACCAGGCCCACCACGGTCGGCCTTCCGTGCGTGTCGGACGCGGTGGTGACGACGCCCGCGGGCTTGTTGAGCAGGTAGTGGACCAGGCCCTGCCGCAGGCCCAGGATCGCCCCGTCCACCTCGATGGTGTCGTACTCGGGATCCGCCCGGGTGCCCAGGGAGGCGACCTCGCCGTTGAGGCGGACCCGCCCGGCGGCGATCAGCTCCTCACACGCCCGGCGACTCCCCAACCCGGCCTGGGCGAGGATCTTCTGCAGCCGCTCCCCCTGCTGGCCCTCGGCGGTGGGCGTCACTCGCCCCCGTCGAGGTCGTCGTCCTCGGAGGGCGGCGGCTCCACCAGGAGGTCCTCGGGGGACCGGCTCTCCGGTCGCAGGCCCCGCTCCAGCTGCTCGACCACGTCGGCGCCGGGCACGAAGTCCCCGAGGGCGGGCAGGTCGGCCAGGCTGTCGATCCCGAGCTTCTCCAGGAACGCAGGGGTGGTGCCGAACATCGACGCCTGCCCGGGCCCGGGGTCGCGGCCGACCTCGGTGATGTAGCCCCGCTGGACCAGCGTGCGCATCACGCCCTCCACGCTCACGCCCCGGATGGCACCCACCTGGGCCCGGGAGATGGGCTGCTTGTAGGCCACGATGGCCAGCGTCTCCAGCGCCGCGGCCGACAGCTTGGCGGTCTGGCCCTCGAGCACGAAGCGCTCGACGTAGGGCGCCTGGTCGGGGTGGGTCTGGTAGCGCCAGCCCCCGGCCACCCGGGCCAGCTGGAAGCCACGGCCCTCGGCCTCGTACTCGGCAGCCAGCTCGTGGCACAGCTCCTCGACCACGGCCGGGGCCAGCTCCAGCAGCTGCGACAGCAGGCGGGTGTCGATCGGCTGCTCGCCGACCAGCACGATGGCCTCGATGGCCTTGCGGGCCTCGCCGCGCACGTCGTGGCCGAGCTCGTCGGGCGGGAAGGGCGGGACGGGCGTCATCCGTCGTAGGCGTCGATCTCGATCGGGCCGGCGGCCAGGTCCGCGTCCCGGCTGCCCACCCACACGATCACGATGTCGCCGAACGTGCGGGCCTGGTCCAGCTCGACCAGGCCGACCTTGAACAGCTCGAGCACGGCCAGGAACCGCACCACCACCTCGAGCCGCTCGACCAGGTCGCCGGTCAGGGCTCGGAAGGTGATGCGCCCGGCCCGGGGCAGCTCGTCCACCAGCTCGGCCATGGCATCGGTCACCGAGGCCCGGATGGGGGCCACGTGGTCGAGGTCGACGTGGGGAACGGGCCGCGGGGCGGTGGCCCGGAGGTAGGCCCGCCGCAGGTCGTCGGGGCCCACGCCCTCGAGCAGGTCGGGCATGAGGCCGGCATAGCGCTCGTCGACGCCCAGGGTGCGGCCCACGCGCCGGTCCGCCTCGGCCGAGAGGACCGACAGGGCGATGGCCGCTTCCTTGAACGTCTTGCACTCGACCAGGCGGTGCAGGAGCAGGTCGCGCTCCTCCCACAGCGCCAGCTCCTCGTCCAGGTCGACGTCGTCGCCGGTGGGCAACAGGCGGCGGGACTTGAGCTCGACCAGGGTGGCCGCGATGAGCAGGAACTCGCTGGCCACGTCGAGGTTGAGGACCTCCATCCGCTCCAGCTCGACCAGGTAGCCGTCGACGATGGTGGCCAGGCTGATCTCGTACAGGTCGACCTGCTCGGAGAGGATCAGGTGGAGCAGGAGATCGAAGGGGCCCTCGAACACCGGGGTCTGCACCGCGTAGGGCATCTCCATGATGATAATCACAGCCCTGTCGTTCCCCGACGCATGGGCAAGCGGAGGGAACCCGTGCGAGGTGCCGTGGGCCTGCCCTCTACCATCCGGGCCATGGCCCGCGTCTTCTCCGGCATCCAGCCCACCGGTGACGTCCACCTCGGCAACTACCTGGGCGCGGTCAAGCGGTGGGTGGCGACCCAGCACGAGGACCAGGCGATCTACTGCATCGTCGACCTGCACGCCCTGACCATCCCGAAGGACCCGGCCGAGCTGCGGGCCAAGACGATCGAGCTGACCCAGATCATGGTGGCGGCGGGCATGGACCCCGAGGTGGTCACCCTGTTCGCCCAGAGCCAGGTACCGGAGCACGCGGAGCTGGGCTGGATCATGGCGTGCACCGCGGCCTTCGGCGAGCTGCGGCGCATGACCCAGTTCAAGGACAAGGCCGACCGGGCCGACTTCGTGTCCGCCGGCCTGTTCTCGTACCCGGCGCTGCAGGCGGGCGACATCCTGCTGTACGACACCGACAAGGTCCCGGTGGGCGACGACCAGCGTCAGCACCTGGAACTGGCCCGCGACCTGGCGGTGCGGTTCAACAGCCGCTACGGCGACACGTTCGTGGTGCCTGAACATGTGATCCCCCCGGTGGGGGCCCGCATCATGGACCTCCAATCCCCCGACCGGAAGATGTCGAAGTCGCAGGACTCGCCCCAGGGCACGGTGCTGGTCCTCGACCCCCCCGACGTGATCGACCGCAAGTTCCGGCGCGCCGTCACCGACAGCGACCCCGAGGTCCGCTTCGACCCCGAGGCCAAGCCCGGCGTCTCCAACCTGCTGACGATCCTCGCCGCCGCCACCGGCGGAGACCCCGAGACCCTCGCCGGC
Source organism: Actinomycetota bacterium (assembly GCA_046734715.1). Lineage (GTDB taxonomy): Bacteria > Actinomycetota > Acidimicrobiia > Acidimicrobiales > VFJN01 > ZC4RG19. The sequence continues at coordinate 30,803 of JBKPRV010000352.1, forward strand.
AAGTACACCCAGTACGGCCCCCTCAAGGCCGACGCCGCCGAAGCGGTCATCGACCTGCTCCGCCCCCTCCAAGCCGCTTTCGCCGACCGGGCGGCCCAACCGGGCGAAGCCGAGCGCATCCTCCGTCAGGGCGCCGACAAGGCCCGGGTCACGGCCCGGGCCACCATGGCGCGCGTCCGCGACCACCTGGGCCTCCCCGCCATCTGACCCCCAGGCGCGACCAGGGCGGGTTCAGTCGTCGGGGCATTCGTTGGAGACGAAGTGGCGGTCCTCGTCGGAGCCGTCCCAGCTGCCGCAGACGGTCTGCTCGCCCGGGACGCAGCCGGTGGCGGGCTTGTCGGCGAGCTGGCCGGGGGCGACTCCTGGGTGCATCGAGGCGGTCTGGTCCGTGACCACGCAGTAGGACTGGCCCGAGTCGTCGGTGCCCATGCCTACCCAGCAGCCGCCGAGGAACGCAGCGATGCCGATGATGAGGAACGTCCGGGTGTTGCTGGACGAGGCAGCCATAGCGGTCGCTCATTGTGCTCCATCGCCGGGACTCGGGCGCGCATGCCCGCCGCGCGGCGAGGGTCAGTCGTCGTCGGCCAGCTTGAGGGCCTCGCCCACCGGCGCGGGGACGGTCCAGCGGGCGGCCGGGAGATGGTGCTCGCGGGCCCAGGCGACCGTGACGGGGTCGCTGCCGGCGGAGGCGAGGAGATCGGCGCCGATGGCGTCGTGGCAGAGGTAGCGGCCGGCGCGGCCGAGCGGGCCGGAGCGGGACCGCCAGCGGACGGCGGTGTCACGGGAGACCGCCATGCCGGCCAGCGTGGCCACGGCCCGGCGGACAGGGCCGAGGCCGGACGAGATCTTGCCGACGTCGTGCAGCAGCGCGGCGGCCAGGATCGGGCGGGCGACGGGCGGGGGCAGGGCGGCTTCGGTGCGGCGGGCGACCCCGACCGCGTGGCGGCGGTCCGGCCCGCTCATGCGGCGCCACAACTCCGCCTCACCCGGGAGGAGCATGGACGTGGCCCAGGCCTCGTCGGACGGGGGCGGGCCGCCGGGGCGCAGGGATCCGAAGAAGCGGCCGGCCAGGTGCCGCCACGGGGCGGTCACGCGTGGTTGATGCAGAACCGGGTGGCGGGCATGGCTTCCAGCCTCGCCTCCGCGATGGGCTCGCCGCAGCGCTCGCACAGCCCGTACGTGCCGTTGTCGAACTTGGCCAGGGCGCGGCTGATCTCGTCCAACTGCTCGTTGAGCTGGTTCAGCAGCGCCTTGTTCTCGCCCTGCTCGGCGGCCACCTGGCCCGAGTCGGCGAAGTTCTCGTCGTAGGCCAGCGACCCCTCGTGCCCGACCTGCAGCGCGGCGATCTGCTTCGAGAGCCGCACGCGCTCGTCCTCGAGTTGGCCGCGCAAGGTGGAGAGGGTCGTCTGGTCGGGCATCACTGGAAGGGTACCGGAAGCGATGGGTGTTACGTAGGGCGTTCCCACCACCCCTACCCGTGAGGGTAGGTGGCGCGGGGGTGAGCAGCACGGTACGCGGCGAACAACCGCTCAGTCGACACTTTCGTGTACACCTGGGTGGTGCTGACCGAGGCGTGCCCCAGCATCTCCTGCACGGCCCGCAGGTCGGCCCCGTGGTCGAGCATGTGGGTGGCGCACGAGTGGCGCAGCACGTGGGGCGTGAGCTTGTCGGCGATGCCCGCCTCGCTGCCCCAGTGTTTGACCACCAGCCAGGCGCCCTGGCGGGTCAGCCGGCCGCCCCGCCGGTTGAGGAACACCGCCTCGGCGTCGCCCCGCCGAGCCCAACGCTGGGGGACCAGCGCGGGCCGCCCCCCGGGTCCCAGCCAGGCGGACAGCGCCGCCGCGGCGTGGCGCCCCAGCGGGACCACCCGCTCCTTGGAGCCCTTGCCGAACGCCCGCAGCAGCCCCGACTCCAGGTCGATGTCGCCCAGCCTGAGGCCGACCAGCTCGGAGATCCGGACCCCGGTGCCGTACAGCACCTCGAGGATGGCCCGGTCGCGCCGGGCCGACGGCTCGTCCCCCACCACCGCGGCCAGCAGGGCGGACACCTCGGCCTCGCTGAGGGCTTTGGGCAGGCCCGACGGCACCCGGGGCGTGGCCACGTCGGCCCCGGGGTCGCCCTCGGCTCGGCCCTCGTCGGCCAGGAACCGGTGCAGCGAGCGGACGGCCACCACGGCCCGGGCCACGGTGGCGGGCGCCAGCGAGCTGCCGCGCAGCTCCCCGATGTAGGCCTCGACGTCCGCCTCGCGCACGTCGGCCAGGGCGATGCCGCGCCCGTCCAGCCAGCGGCACCAGCGCCGGGCGTCGCGCCGGTAGGCCGCCAGCGTCGACCGCGCCCGGCCCCGCTCGGTGGCGAGCCAGGACAGCCACTCCTCGACGTCGAGCGGCACCTGGTCGGGATCGGCGGCGATGTCGGGGAGGTCGGCGACGTCCGTGCCCATGCACGGATCACGCTAGGACGGCCCGCTCCGCCATACTGTGACCCCGACCGAGAGGAGCCCGGGTGCCGCGCTACGACTTCCGCTGCCGCGAGTGCGGCGACACGTTCGAGGTCAGTCGGCCCATGGCCGAAGCCGACGCTCCCGCCGACTGCCCCGCGGGCCACGCCGACACGGTGAAGCTGCTCCCGCTGGTGGCCGTGGGCGGCCGGGCCGCCCCCGCACCTGCCCCGTCCGGAGGCGGTGGAGGCTGCTGCGGCGGCGCCTGTGGCTGCGGCTGATCAGCCGCGCCGGCGGGCCAGGGCCAGCAGCGCGATCACGGTCTTGGCGTCGGTGATGCGGCCGTCGTCCACCATGGCCAGGCCGTCGTCGAGCGACACGCGGGTCAGCGTCATGTGCTGCTCTTCGGGGCTCTGGCGGTCGACGGGCACCTCGGTCAGGTCGGTGGCCAGGTAGACGAAGACGGCCTCGTCCGAGAACCCGGGCGAGTTGTGGAACGTGACCATGTGCTCCAGGTGGCCCGCCCGCAGGCCCGCCTCCTCCACCAGCTCGCGGGACGCGGTGAGCTCGGTCGGCTCGCCCTCCACGTCGCGCAGGCCCGCGGGGATCTCCCAGATGTCGGCGTCCAGCGCCACCCGGTACTGGCGGACCAGCGTGATCGTGCCGTCCTCGTGCCAGGGCACCACCGCCACCGCGCCCGGGTGATGGACGATCTCGCGCTCGTGGCGCTCACCCCCGGGGCCCTCCACTACGACCTTGGCCCCGGAGATCCGCGAGCCGGTCCACTCGACCGACTCGTCGACCACGTGGAAGGTCACCCGAGGGACCGGATCGGCTCGGGCTCGTGCACCGGGAACAGATGCGGGCGCCGGCCCTCGGCTCGATCCAGGGCGGCGCCCACGAACTCACGGAACAGCGGCGCCGGCCGGTTGGGCCGGCTCTTGAACTCGGGGTGCGCCTGCGTGCCCACCCAGAACGGATGCTCGGCCAGCTCCACGAACTCGACCAGCCGGCCGTCGGGCGACGATCCCGAGAACACGAACCCCGAGCCCTCGAACTTGCCCCGGTAGCGGGGGTTGAACTCGTAGCGGTGCCGGTGACGCTCGGACACCACGGTCTTCCCGTAGGCCCGGGCCGCCTGCGAGTCCTCCACCAGCTCGGCGATGTAGGCACCGAGGCGCATGGTGCCGCCCTTGTCGGTGACGTCGCGCTGGCTGTCCATGAGGTCGATGACCGGATGCGGCGTGGCCGGGTCGAACTCGGTGGAGTTGGCACCGGTTAGGGCGAGCTCGTTGCGGGCGAACTCGATGGTCATGACCTGCATGCCCAGGCACAGCCCCAGGCACGGGATGGCGTTCTGGCGGGAGTAGCTCGCGGCCGCGATCTTGCCCTCGACGCCCCGCTCGCCGAAGCCGCCCGGGATGACGATGCCGTCCAGGTCCCGCAGCCGGCCCTCGGCCAGCAGCCCCTCGACGTCCTCGGCCTGGATCCACTCGACCTCGACCTGGGCGCCATGGTGGAAGCCGCCGTGGCGCAGGGCCTCGACCACCGACAGGTAGGCGTCGGGCAGGCTCACATACTTGCCGATGATGCCGACCCGCACCGACCGGGTGGCCGACTCGACCCGCTCCATCATGGCCTCCCACTCGGCCAGGTCGGGCGGCCCCGCCTCGATGCCGAGCAGCGAGCAGATGACGTCGTCGAACCCCTCCTCGTGGAGCACGAGCGGTACCTCGTAGAGGCTGGCGGCGTCGGCGGCGTTCACGACCGCCTCGGTGGGCACGTCGCACAGCCGCGAGATCTTCTGCTTGAGCGAGTCGCTCAGCGGGCGCTCGCTGCGGCACACGATCACGTCGGGCTGGATGCCCCGGGCCCGCAGCTCGGTCACGGAGTGCTGGGTGGGCTTGGTCTTCTGCTCCCCCGCCGGGCCGATGAACGGGACCAGCGTGACGTGCACGTAGCAGACGTTGGTGCGGCCGGCGTCGAGGCGCAGCTGCCGGATGGCCTCCAGGAACGGGAGGATCTCGATGTCGCCCACCGTGCCGCCGATCTCGGTGATCACGACGTCGACGTCGTCGCCGGCCAGGCGGGTGATGCGCCGCTTGATCTCGTCGGTGATGTGCGGGATCACCTGCACCGTCTTGCCCAGGTAGTCGCCCCGGCGCTCGGCGGCCAGCACCGCCGAGTAGATCGAGCCGGTGGTGGCGTTGCTGCCCCGGGACAGCGGCTCGTCGATGAAGCGCTCGTAGTGGCCCAGGTCGAGGTCGGTCTCGCCGCCGTCGTCGGTGACGAACACCTCGCCGTGCTCGAACGGGTTCATCGTGCCCGGGTCGACGTTGATGTACGGGTCGAGCTTCTGCATCGTGACGCGCAGGCCACGGGATTTCAGCAGGCGACCGAGCGACGAAGCGGAGATCCCCTT
>JBKPRV010000353.1:0-7531 GCA_046734715.1 Actinomycetota bacterium
GGCCTGGATGCGGTCGTTGACCGCGGTGCGGAAGCCGTTGTAGCCCTCGTCGTCCTCGCGGGATACCGAGGCGGTGAACGCGGCGATGTCGACGGGCTCCTGCCCGGCCTCGGTCAGACCGGTGTGCGCCAGGTCGACGAATCCGGACGCGGCGACCTCGTTGAGCGCCTTGGAGGCGGGCGCCTCGTAGCGCCCCACCGCCAGCTGGTGGATGGTGGCCAGGTTGGCGTCGTACTGGCCGATCAGCCCGGCGGCCTCGCCGATCTCCTGGGGCGTGTCGAGCCGCCCACCGGGCCCCACACCCGCCAGCAGGAAGATCCGGATGATGCGGCCGGTGTTCTCGATCTGGCGGGAGGCCAGGTCGGTCAGCTCCACGCCACGACGCAGGGTCGAGTCGTCGATCGCCAGCGCCACCTGCCCGTTGGCCTCGAACAGGCTGTCGATCAGGGCGATGTAGCCCTTGTAGAACGGCTCGGACGTGGTCGTGTTGTTCTGGCCCCGCTCGCCCGTGTACGAGGTGACGATGTTGCGCAGCTCGGCGAGGTGCGCGTCGATCTCCTCCAGCGCCGGCTGGTAGGTGGCCTTCACGCTGCCACCCAGCCGGTCGATCTCCTCGCGGAACGCGGCGAGAGATGCGTCGGTGTCGGTGACCGCCTCCTCGAACGACGTGACGGGCAGCTGCAGGGCGTTCTCGAAGCCCAACAGCCACACCGCGCCGTAGTTGCGCTCGTTCTGCAGCACGCTGACGAGGCCGCCGGGACCGATCGAGGTCTCGGCCAGCGACGTCTGCTCCTGGATCTCGTTCGACGCCTGGCTGCTCTGGATCACCTCGAGCATGGACACCAGCAGTAGTGCCGTGATCGGGATGGCCAAGGCGGCGGCCAGCTTGATGCGGATCGGAATGCGTCTGCGCACAGTGCGGTCCTTCGGGGAGATCATGGAACCGGCCCTGACTGGGTCGGGATGAGCGGCGCCGGGTCTGGCACCGCCCCAGGGCCGTTACGCACCGCCAGACGCGTCACGGCACCTACGTCCTCGGGGAGGCTGATGGCCCACCCCAGGGTGTCAGGGTCGTCGGTGAGGAGCACCACCGGGCGCCTCTCCGACGCCACGACCAGCTGGTCGAGCAGCTGGTCGCGGAGGTTGGCGTGCTCGACAAGGGGATCGTCGAGCACGACCGGGGAATCGCCCGTGCCCACCAGGTCGAGCACGGCTTGGAGCACGTCTTCGTCTCCGATGTCGTCGGTGGGCACCACCGTGAGGTGGTCGTCCAGCTCAGCCTGGGTCTCGTCGATGTCGCGGCGGGCCCGGTCCAGGTCCTCCGTGGCGGCGGCCAGCGCCACCTCGGCCCGGTCGACCTCGGCCGCCAGGGTCTCGCGCAGCCGGGGCAGCTCGCCCAGGGGGTCGTCGCCCGCGCGGGGGCGCAGGGCCGGCGGCAGTGCCTCGGCGATGCGCCGGAGGCGGCGCACGGCGTCGGACAGGGCGGCCGTGGCCCGCTCGACGCTGGCCTCGGCGGCCACCACCGCGGTCTCGGCCGCGCCGAGGTTGGTGGCGTACTCGTCCTCGGAGCGCTGCAGGGCGTCGGCCACCGCCGCGATCTGGCGCCGGAGCTGCTCGGCGGCGGCTATGCGCTGCAGCCGGCGCTCGTCCTGGGTGGCCCGGTCCGACAGCTCGTCCTCCAGGACCCGCACCCGGTGCAAGGCCCCGCCCACGTCCGCGTGGGCGCCGCTCAGCGCGGCCCGGAGCTGGTCGGCGTACTCGTAGGCCCGCGCCTCGTCCTCGTCCAGCTGGACCAGGTCACGGTCGAGCCGGGACACGTCGCGGCGGCACTCCTCGCGCTCGTTGAGGTCCTGGTCCTGCTCGACGAGCCAGGACACGGCCGCCTCGCGCACCGACACGCCCACCGGCAGGATCTCGTAGCTGGCCAGCACGGTCGCCAGCGCGCGGGTGCGGTTCGGCGGGACCACCGGGTGGGCGTAGAGCAGCTCGGCCACGTTGGAGCCGGGGTCGCAGCCCAACAGGTCGGCCGCCTCGCGGTAGATGCGGTCGCGGCGGGCGCGCAGCGTGGTGACGATGGCGGGCGGCTCGGTGGCGGCCCGCAGCGACGCCAGGGTGTCCTCGGCCACCCGCCGGGCCCGGAGGGCGTCCAGCAGGTCGGCCTGGGCGTCGCCCGCGGGGCGGGGGCCGGTGAGGATGACGTCGAGATAGGTCTCGTAGCCGTGCCGCCGCAGGACCGCGTGCTCGACCTCGCGCGCCTGGTGGAGCCGGACCATGTCGTCCTCGGCCCCGCCGGACTGGTCGACGTCCTCCTCGGCGGTGAGGACGGCCTCGTGCGCGGCCTCGATCTCGTCGCGGGCGTCGGGCACCAGGTGGGAGCGGCGGCTGGCCGACTCGAGGTCGGCGATGGTCTGCTCGATCTGGGCCAGCCGGCGCTCGGCCGAGGCCAGCTCGTCGACTGAGGGTGCCGCCGGCAGCGCGTCGATGATGCGCTCCAGCTCACCGTCGACCTCTATCCACTCCCGGGCCAGCTCGCGGGCCACGAGGTCCGGCTCGCCGGTCTGGCTGTCGGCGTCGAACGCGGCCAGCGCGTTGCGGACCGGCTCGGTGTCGGCCATGGGCGACTCGATGCGCGCCACCAGGTCGGCCCGGGTGTACAAGATGTGATCGCGGGTGGCGGCCCGGCTGGCGGACTCCTGCTCGACCGCCCGCAGGGTCTCGGTGGCCTCGGCGTGCGCCTCCTGGACGTCGAGCAGGTGGGCGTTGGCCGCCTCCAGCTCGCGGCGCAACGAGGTCTCGTCGAGCTCGGAGGTCTCGAGCTCGGCCAGCTGCCGGGAGGCGTCGTCGATCATCTGGCTCGCGGCTTCGCGCTGCTCGTCGACCAGGGCGAGCTTGCCCTGGGCGGCCTCGATGTCGGCCCGGCGGGCGTCGAGCGCGCGGCGGGCTTCCTCGGCCGCGTTGGTGAGCTCGCCCGCCCGCTCCAGCAGCGAGTCGCAGTCGACCAGGTGAGCGCTCATCCGCCGGGCGCGGGCCGCGGCCTCGTCCCGCCGGTTGGCGGTCACGGCCTGCAGCTCGCGGGCCCGCCGCAGCTTGGCGGCCAGCTCGCCCCGCACCCGCTCGTGCACCTCGACCCGGCGCACCGCCGCCTCGCGGCTGGCCGCGCTCAGATCCGCCGGTCCGAGTGCCACACTGAGCTCGGTGGGCGCGTCATCCTGGGCACGCAGCAGCAGCCGAGCCAGCTGCTCGGTCATGGTCGCGCGATCGCGCGGCTCCGCAGGGAGGACGGTTAGCCTCCCGTGGAGCCCCGGCAACTCGCCCGGGTTGCTGGTGTGCGTCGAGGTGTTCATGGGTATTGGGACACAGCAGCCAGGAAGGGGCTCGAGTCCCCAGATGGCGGCCGCGCCGTCCGTCCCCGATCCCCAGGATCGGATGGGCACGACGGTTCCGTTACGACAAGCATCGCGCGATCGCGCGCCTCTGTGCGCATTTGTGCCCTTCCAGCTGGTGCTCACGCGCTCGTTGCCAGCCCGAAACATACGGTTCACACCCGATCTCTACGGTGCGTCGGCGTGGAAACCTTCGTGATCCGCATGTGGTTGCCCGACCGCCCCGGCGCCCTGGGCCAGGTCGCCAGCCGCATCGGCGCGGTCCGCGGCGATGTCGTCGGCATCGACATCCTGGAGCGCGACGGAGGCCAGGCCATCGACGAGCTGGTGGTCGAGCTGCCCGACGGCACCCTGGTGGACCTGCTGGTCAACGAGGTGCGCCAGGTTGACGGGGTGGCGGTGGAGGAGGTGCGGCCGGTGGCGGACGCCCTCCACGATCCCCGGCTCGACGCCCTGGAGGCGGCCGCTCAGCTGGTGGGGGCGGACGACATCGAGGACCTGCTCTCGGCGGTGGTGACCCACGCCCGGCGGGTGGTCGGCGCCACCTGGGTGGCGGTGGTGGACATCGACGAGCGGGGCGACGGCGTGCTCGCCGCGGACGACAACGCCCCCAACGCGGCCTGGCTCGAGGCCTTCCTGGCCGGCAGCCGGGCGGCCGAGGGCGTGAACCAAGGGCGCGGGTCGCAGCGCTCGGACGTCATCTGGACGCCCATGGCGCACTCCGGCCTGGCGCTGGTGATGGGGCGCCAGGGAATGCCGTACCGGTCCCGGGAGCGCCGCCAGGTAGCCGCGCTGGCCCGGGTGGTGGACACAAGGCTGCGCGAGCTGCACCGCGCTCGGTCCCGGGCGCGGCACCCCAGCCGCTGATCGTCGGGTACGGGCGCGCGGGTGTCCCCTCCGCCTTGCGCGCCCGTCCCGATACTCGTGGCTAATCCCAGTCGCGAGACCGCTCGACTGCGCGTTGCCAGCGGGCGTGGGCCGCGTCGGCGGCCGAGCGGTCGGCGGTGGGCTCGCAGCGGGTGTCCAGCCGCCAGGACGCGGCCACGTCGTCGGTCGAGGACCAGACGCCTTCGCTCAGCCCGGCCATGTAGGCCGCGCCGAGGGCCGTGGTCTCCTGCACCACCGGCCGGGCCACGGGTACCTGGAGCTGGTCCGCCTGCAGCTGCAGCAGCAGGTCCATGACCGAGGCCCCGCCGTCCACCCTCAGCTCGGCGATCGGGTAGCCGGACGCGGCGGCCATGGCGTCGACCACGTCGCGGGTCTGGAACGCCATGGCCTCGACCACCGCCCGGGCCAGCTGGGCCGCCCCGGTGCCCCGGGTGATGCCCACGATCGTGCCCCGGGCGTGCGGGTCCCACCACGGGCTGCCGAGGCCCACGAACGCGGGGACCAGGAAGACGCCGCCGGTGTCGGGGACCGACGCCGCGAGCGGCCCGATCTCCGCCGCCTCGCGGATGAGGCCGAGCTCGTCGCGCAGCCACTGGACCGCGGCCCCGGTCACGAAGATGGCGCCCTCGAGGGCGTAGGTGGCGCCCGTCCGGCCCTCCATGGTCCAGGCGACGGTAGTGAGCAGGCCCTCGACCGGCGGGGGACAGGCGTCGCCCACGTTCATGAGCACGAAGCTGCCGGTGCCGTAGGTGTTCTTGGTGAGCCCCGGCTCCAGGCAGGCCTGACCGAACAGCGCGGCCTGCTGGTCGCCGAGGATCCCCGATACCGGCACGCCCGCGGGCAACGGCGTCCCCGCGGCGGTGACGCCGAAGCGCCCTCCCGAAGGGCGCACCTCGGGCAGGCAGCTCGCGGGCACGCCGAACAGGTCCAGCAGGTCGGGCGCCCAGGCCAGGGCCTCGATGTCGTACAGCAGCGTGCGCGAGGCGTTGGACGGCTCGGTGGCGTGCACCGCGCCGGCGGTCAGGTTCCACAGGAGCCAGCTGTCGATCGTGCCGAACGCGAGGTCGGGACCGGCGGCGACACCGCCCTCCGTGAGCAGCCACTCCAGCTTTGTGGCGGAGAAGTACGGATCGAGCACCAGTCCCGTGGTCCGGCGCACGGCGTCGAGATACCCGGCCTCGGCCAGGGCGTCGCAACGGTCGGCCGTGCGCCGGTCCTGCCACACCAGCGCCCGGTGCAGCGGACGGCCGGTGCGGCGATCCCAGACCACCGTCGTCTCCCGCTGGTTGGTGATGCCGACCGCGGCCACCGCCTCGCCGTCGAGCCGTTCCAGCAGGTCGGCGAGCGTGGCGGTGGTGGCCTCCCAGATCTCGTCGGGATCGTGCTCGACCAGGCCCGGAGCGGGGAAGTACTGGGGGAACTCGCGGTAGGCGTAGGCGACCGGCGTGCCGTCGTGGTGCAGCGCGAAGCTGCGGACCCCGGTCGTCCCCGCGTCGATGGCGATCACCACGGACATCGCCGGGCGACGCTAGCCCGGTCACGTCCCCGTAAGAGACGCTGACGATGATCCCCACCCTCGGTAACGTCGCAGTATGCGAGTCGCGATGCTCACCGGCGGCGGCGACTGCCCCGGCCTCAACGCTGTCATGCGCGCGGTCGTCCGCAAGGGCGAACGGATCTACGGCGACCAGCTTGTCGGCATCCGGGACGGGTGGCGGGGAGCCATCGAGGACAACCTCGGCCCCGTGTCGGTCGAATCCTTCCGCGGCACGCTGCCGCGGGGCGGGACCATCCTCGGATCGTCGCGCACGAATCCCTACAAGCAGGAGGGCGGGGTAGACGCGGTCAAGCGCACGCTGTCCGAGCGTGGCATCGACGCCCTCGTGGCCATCGGCGGCGAGGACACCCTCGGCGTGGCGGCCAAGCTCGCGGCCGAGGGCGTCCATGTGGTGGGCGTGCCCAAGACCATCGACAACGACCTGTCGGCCACCGAGCTCACGTTCGGCTTCGACACCGCCGTGCAGGTGTGCGTGGACGCCATCGACCGGCTGCACACCACGGCCGAGTCCCACGACCGGGTGATGGTGGTCGAGGTCATGGGCCGCCACGCCGGCCACATCGCCACCTGGGCCGCCATCGCGGGGGGCGCCACCATGCTGCTGGTCCCCGAGATCCCCTTCGACATCGACGAGGTGTGCGCGGTGATCCAGCGTCGCCACGAGCGGGGACGCTGGGCGTCGATCGTGGTGGTCGCCGAGGGGGCCACGCCGACCGAGGGATCCCTGGCGTTGATGTCGGGCGAGGTCGACGCCTTCGGCCACGTGCGCCTGGGCGGCATCGGCGACGCGCTGGCCAAGGCCATCGAGGAGCGCACCGGCTACGAGACCCGGGCCATCGTGCTGGGCCATGTCCAGCGGGGCGGCACGCCCACGGCCTTCGACCGGGTGCTGGCCACCCGCTTCGGGATCGCGGCCATCGACGCGGTGCACGACAGCGCCTGGGGGACGATGGTGGCGCTGCGGGCGGGCGACATCGTGCGGGTCCCGCTGGACGAGGCCACCGGCGAGCTCAAGCTCATCGACCCCGCGGTGTACGAAGTGGCATCGGTGTTCTTCGGCTGAGGCCGCTCAGCCGGCGCCCTGGCCCTTGATGGTCCCGGAAGCGGTGCCGCCGTCGGCGGGGACGGCCACACAGAAGCCGTCCTGGGTGCCGTCGTCCCATTGCTCCTCGCTGGGCACCACCGGCTGAACCTCGATGCCCGCGGCCGCGGCGGCCTCGGCCGCACCCCCGAAGTAGGTGGGCAGGTTGGCCACGCACGCCTGGCCCACCAGGTCGCGCAGGGCGTTGGTGCCCGGGTAGGCGGCCGCCTCGTCGCCCGGGGGCGCCTTGAAGAACAGCTCGCCGTGGTGGGGCTGGGCGCAGTCGACCACGCTGAGATCGGTGGGCTCGCCCGTGAAGCACTCGCCCACTTCCACGCTGGCGATCGTGTCGGGCTCGCTTTGCAGATCCTGGATGACCAGCGTGGCGAGCACGGCCGTGATCACCAGCAGCACGCCCAGGACGAGCATGAGGCGGTGCTTGCGGCGGTCGCGCTTCTGCTTCCTGGCCTTGAGGTCCTCGGTGAGGTACCCGGGCGGGAGGTCACCGGACGTGCCCGGCGCCGGCGGCATCGCGGCCGCCCGGTAGCCGAGGGAAGGCGGAGGCGGCTCGGACCGGGCCGCCTCGAACGTGGGATCCATCCCGGGATACCCACCCGGCGC
>JBKPRV010000354.1:0-6162 GCA_046734715.1 Actinomycetota bacterium
GATGACCGTGCCGCTGACCGAGGCGGGCATGGTGAGGTTGATCGGGTACGCAGGCTCGGGCACCGCGCCCGACAGGGGGATGTCGGCCGGCACGAAGCCCTGCTCGCCGACCTCGAGCGTGTAGTCGGCCAGGTCGTCCTCGGTGGCGTCCGCGTCGAGCAGGATCGTGGCCTCGAAGTCGGCCTCGCCGCCGAACACCACGGTGCTCGCCTCGAGCGACTCGTAGTCCGCGGGGACGCGGGCGCCGTCGCCGTCGAGCAGCGACACCAGCTGGTAGTCCACGTCCATGTCCACGCCGCCCTCACCGGTGTTGGCCACCGTGAACTCGACGATGGCGCGGGGATCGACGTCGAGGCCGAGGTCGTCGACCCCGGGGCGCTGGTACGACACCTGGGTCACGGTCCAGGTGGCCATGGCGTAGTCCGCCGACCGCGGCAGGTCGAGGTCGACCACCACCGGCTCGGGGGGCGCCTCCGCCTCCTCCTCGACCGTCGTCTCGACGGGCTCGTCGAGGTCTTCCGAGAGCTGGTCGAACGCGTCCTCCAGCTGCTCTTCCGCGGTCGGTTGCTTGTCGCCGCCACCGCCACACGCGCCGAGCGCCACCACCATGGCGATCGCCGCCGCGATGCCGATGCCGCCGTACCGGTAGGAAGTCATTGGGGTTCACCTCCACAGGTCCATCCGCCTGGATGCCTGCGTGGATGGTGAACCAGCCCCGCGCGACGGGGACCGGGCATCCGCCCGGTTGTCCCCCGGGCCGCGCGCCACCGAGCTGGGCGCGGCCCGGGTCACCTCCCGGGATCAACCCCGGGAACCAGCTCCTAGTTCAGGGGGCCGGTGGCCCAGGGACCGGTGATGGCGAACGTGATCCCCGGGGTCTGGATGTTCACGAACAGCCAGTCCCCGTAGAACGTCGCCCCCGCGAACTCGTCCCAGGACTGCGGCGTCGTCGTGCCGGCGATGGTCCCGGGCCGGATGTTGGCGGCGAAGTCGAAGAGCTGGCCGTCGTCGTTGACGCCCCGCAGGAACGTCTGGCGCGCCCGGTCGGTGTCCTCGCAGAGCAGGATCCCGCCCCGAGGGCTGACCGTGATGTTGTCCGGCTTGAGCAGGGCGTCGGTGGAGGGCGACTCGTAGACCAGCTCCAGGAACTCCCGGCCCCGATGGCGGAACCACGCCCAGACCTGGCCGGCCGCGGCCGTGCCACCGTCGGTGGAGTTGAAGTAGACGGCCTTGTCCCGCGCGGACCAGATCGCACCCTCCAGGCGGCGGAAGGCGGCGCCGCCGAGGGCGCTGCCCTGCTGGAACACGGTGGCCCCGGCGGGCAGACTCGGGTTCGGGTTGGCGATGTCGACCCACTCGACCTCGAACCGGTCGCCGGCGGTGAAGCCTGCGCCGAGGTTCATGTTGGGCATCCCGACGACCGACAGCATCTGGAGCTGCCCCCCGGGAGCCAAGGGCTCGCGCTTGTGCACCGGCACGTGGCGGTAGAAGCCCGACGTCCCGCCGGCGTCCTCGGTCAGGTAGATGTTGCCGGTGTTGGGCTCGACGGCCAGGGCTTCGTGCACGAACCGGCCGAGCTGGGGCAGCGGGGTGGCCGGGACGAAGCCCTCGGCCGACGAGGGCGACTCGTACACGTAGCCGTGGGGCTTGCCCTGGACCTCGACGGTCTCCTCGCAGGTCAGCCACGAGCCCCACGGGGTCGCGCCGCCGGCGCAGTTGGTGTTGGTGCCGGACAGGACGCCCCAGACCAGCGGGTTGCCCGGGTCGCGAGGGTCGAACTCGATGATGGTGTTGCCACCGCCGGAGTTGCCGTCGTAGCTGAGCTCGGGCGGCCCGAAGGCGGTCGCTGCGCCGCGGACCTCGTGGTTGCGGACCAGGCGGATCTTGCGCCGGTGGCCGAACGCGGCCATGCCGTCATGCGACGGCGGCACCGTCCGGCCGTCCCGCATGGGCGTCCCGACCTCGCTGAAGGACCAGTACCGAAAGCCGGCGGGCAGGGCGAGGAGCTCCTGGCCGGTCCGCTGGTCTACAGCGGGGGAGATCGGGCCGTACGAGCTGCCGGGCGCCGTGGTGGGCGAGGCCCCCGCCGGGTGGGCGGCGAACGCCTGCAATGGCCCGGCCAGCGCCAAGCCCCCGGCCCCGGCGGCGGCCGTCTTCAGGAACGTGCGTCGATCAACAGTGCTCATGGACTCCTCCGCGCACAACGTGGTTGCGGGCGCAAGGTAACGAGAGCGAACGACCCCCAGGTGAGTCCGAGGTTGATCAAGCGTGAACGGACAGCGGAGCTTTGGGGCACCCAAATGCGGAGGGTGATTGTCACACCTCCTCGGTAAGTTCGTGATGATGTCCGCGGACCGTCCTCTCCCCCCCGACGCCCGCTCCCCGGCCGGCGAGGACGAGGTCGACGACTCGGTGTTGGTCCGGGCGAAAGCGCTGACCAAGCGCTTCGACGACCAGCTGGCGGTCGACGGCGTGGACTTCGGCGTGCGGCGGGGCGAGGTGTTCGGCTTCCTCGGCCCCAACGGCGCGGGCAAGACCACGATCATGCGGATGATCGCCTGCGTGTCCCCCATCAGCGACGGAAGCCTGTCGGTGCTGGGCATGGACCCCCGCCACGACGGTCCCGCCATCCGGGCCCGGCTCGGCATCGTCCCCCAAGAGGACAACCTCGACACCGAGCTGACGGTGTGGGACAACCTCGTCGTCTACGGCCGCTACTTCGGCCTGCCGCTCGCCCTGATCCGCGAGCGGGCCACCGAGCTGCTGGCGTTCGCCCGGCTCGACGAGCGGCGCGACTCCCGGGTCGACCCCCTCTCGGGCGGCATGAAGCGCCGCCTCACCATCGCCCGCGCCCTCATCAACCGGCCCGACCTGGTGCTGCTGGACGAGCCCACCACCGGGCTCGACCCCCAGGCCCGCCACCTGCTGTGGGAGCGCCTGTACCGGCTCAAGCGCGAGGGCGTCACGCTCGTGCTCACCACCCACTACATGGACGAGGCCGAGCAGCTGTGCGACCGGCTGGTCATCATGGACGAGGCCCGCATCGTCGCGGAAGGCTCTCCCCGCCAGTTGATAGAGCGCCACTCGACCCGCGAGGTGGTCGAGCTGCGGTTCGCCACCCACGAGGAGCAGGACGCGCTGCTCCCCCGGCTCGCAGGCCACGGCGAGCGCATCGAGCCCCTGGGTGACCGCATCCTCATCTACACCGAGCAGGGCGACGAGACCGCGGCCTGGCTCAGCGGGCAGGGGATCCACCCCGACTCGGTGCTGGTGCGGCGCAGCTCGCTGGAGGACGTGTTCCTCCTCCTCACCGGGCGAACCCTCGATGAGTGACACCTTCGCCACGCTGGCCGACGCCGTGCCCCTGCTGCGGGTCACCGAGCGCGAGGTCAGGATCTGGCGGCGGTTCTGGCACACGGCGGTGCTGTCCGGCGTGCTCATCCCGCTGCTGTTCCTCGGCGCCCTCGGCGTCGGGCTCGGCAGCCTGGTCGACGACAACCAGCGCTCCGTCCAGGGGCTCGAGTACCTGGTGTTCGTGGCCCCCGGCATCCTGGCCGCCACCGCGCTGCAGTCGGCCTCCGGTGACTCGCTGTGGCCGATCATGGTCGGCCTCAAATGGATGCGCACGTTCCACGCCGCGGCCGCCACCCCGCTCACCCCCGGCCAGGTGTACGGCGGCTACGTCGCCTGGATCGGCCTGCGCATCATGTTCAACTGCGCACTGTTCCTGATGGTGGCGGCGCTGCTGGGCGCGGTGCCGTCCCCGTGGGGAATCCTGGCCGTGCCCGCGGCCACGTTGGGGGCCCTGGCCTTCGCCGCGCCCCTGTGCGCCTTCTCGGCCGTGCAGGACACCGACATCCCGTTCCCCATCGTGTTCCGGCTGGTGGTCGTGCCCATGTTCCTGTTCTCGGGCACGTTCTTCCCGGTCGACCAGCTGCCCAACTGGCTGGAGCCGGTCGCCCGCATCACCCCGCTGTGGCATTCGGTCGAGCTGTGCCGCGGCGCCACCACCGGATCGCTCAGCCTCGGTGCCGCGCTGGTGCACATCGGGTTCCTGAGCGCCTGCGTCGCCGGCGGCTGCTGGTACGGCGTGCGGGCCTTCCGGGAGAAGCTCGCGCCATGACCGCGCTCGCCCTCGTCGGCAGCCGGCGGGCCATGCGGGTGGTTGAGCGCAACACCCGCTCGTACCTGCGGATGTGGCCCGCCTTCATCAGCGGGTTCTTCGAGCCGGCCTTCTACCTGTTCTCCATCGGCATCGGCGTGGGCGCGCTCGTGGGCCAGCTCCCGGGGCCCGACGGCACGCTCGTCGACTACGACCAGTACGTGGCCCCCGCCATGTTGGCGGTGGCGGCCATGAACGGGTGCATCTTCGACACCACCTTCAACTTCTTCGCCAAGTACAAGTACGCCCACACCTACGACGGCATGCTCGCCACCCCGCTGACGGTGGACGACGTCGCCCGGGGCGAGCTGTCCTGGGCGCTGCTGCGGGGGCTGATGCAGGCCACCGTGTTCTTCCTGACCATGTGGGCGATGGGGCTGGCGCCGTCGCCGTGGGCCGTGCTGTCCATCCCGGGCGCGGCGCTCATCGGGTTCGCCTTCGCCGGGGCCGGCCTGGGCCTCACCACCTACATGCGCTCGTTCTTCGACTTCGACTACGTCGGGCTGGCCATCGTCCCGCTGTTCCTGTTCTCGGCCACCTTCTTCCCGCTCGACCAGTACCCGCCGGTCCTGGAGTGGGTGGTGCGGGTCAGCCCGCTCTACCAGGGCGTCGCCATCGAGCGGGCGCTGGTGCTGGGCTCGCCCTCCCCGATCCTGCTGCTGCACGCGGCCTATCTGCTCGCCATGGGCTGGTTCGGCCTGCGGGTGGCGGGCCGCCGGCTGGGCAGAATGCTGCTCCCGTAAGCGGCAGACGAGGCAGGCTGGAGCCATGCCCCCGAACGACGGTGGCGGCGACCTCATCACGCCCCGCGGCCTGACCCTTCCGGCCGCGGCCATCGAGGAGCGCTTCGCCCGCGGGTCGGGGCCGGGCGGCCAGCACCGCAACGTGACCGCCTCGGCGGTCGTGCTGGTCGCCGACCTCAACGCCCTGGTGGGCCCCGGCGCGATCCGAGCTCGGGCCGTGCTGGGCGAGGTGGTGCGGGTCAAGGCCGAGGAGTCGCGCTCGCAGTGGCGCAACCGCAGCGTCGCCCGGGACCGGCTCGCCGGCCTGATCGACCGCGCCTCGGTCCCCAACCCGCCCCGCCGCCCCACCCGGCCGTCCCGCCGGGCCCGCGAGTCCCGCCTGGAGGACAAGCGCCGCGCCGGCGAGCGCAAGCGCGACCGCTCCTGGCGGCCGGGCGACGACACCTGACCCGGCGGCCGAGTCGGCGGCCGACTAGACCACGCCGGGCGCGCGTCTGTGATGCTGGGGTGGTGCGGATCGTGATGCTCGGCGCGCCCGGCTCCGGCAAGGGCACGCAGGGGCCCCGCCTGGCGGAGGGCCTCGGCGTCCCCTACCTGTCCACGGGTGAGCTCCTGCGCCGAGAGGCCGCGGCCGGCACGGAGCTCGGCGCCCGGGTGACGCCGTACCTGGACGAGGGCGAGCTGGTCCCCGACGACCTCACGCTGAACGTGGTCGACCTGGCCCTGGCCAACGCCTCCACCGCGGGCGGCTTCGTGCTCGACGGCTTCCCCCGCACCCTGGCCCAGGCGGCGCGACTGGGCGAGGTGGATGTCGTGCTCCACCTGGCGCTGTCCGACGACATGGCCCGGGAGCGGCTGGCCGCCCGTGACGAGGGCCGAGCCGACGACGCCGACCCCGAGGTCATCGAGCACCGCTTGCGCGTCTACCACGACCAGACAGCCCCGCTGCTCGACCACTACGCCCGGCAAGGCACCCTGGTCACGGTGGACGCCAACCGCTCCCCGGCCGAGGTCGCGGCGGAGCTGGACGCCGCGCTCGACGCCGTGGCCCACCGCACGGCGGGCTGACCGGCCCACGGCGCTTCAGGCGTCGACCGGCCGCAGGTAGCCCCGGAGCTCGACCCGGCCGCCCCAGCGGTCCTGCGCGTGAGCCGTCATGTCGGGCTCCACGGCCCAGACCTGGACGACCACGACCCCGCGCCCGTCCCCGTATGCGCCCACGAGGGGAAGGGCCTCGCGGGCCGCAGGGTCGTGCAC
>JBKPRV010000355.1:0-2600 GCA_046734715.1 Actinomycetota bacterium
GAGTACAGGAAGGTGTTGATCAGCACGTAGCTGCGAGTGATGCCGAGCCGGGCCAGCAGCCCTTGCACCCGCTGGCCGGCCTCACCGACGAGGATCCGCCGGGTGATCGTCTCGTGGGTCGCGGGGTCCTGACCGATGATCAGCACCCGAGCGGTACCGTCGAGCCGGCCGCGGTGGAACACCGGTCCCCACTCCACCCGGAACGAATCGGCCGGGTAGGCAGTCTCGTCGGGATAGTCCGCGACCAGTAGGCGGTACCGGCGTCGCTGGTACCCGAGGTCGAACTCACGCTCCATGGCGCCCACCTTCCAGGCTCGCACCGGTCGCCCGCGACTCAGTGCGGCAATCCGCCACGAAGAGCGTACGTGCCGTCTGGAGGAGTGGCCAGCACTTCCGTTCGAGTCGGCTGCTCGCTGACCTAGAGCCGGGCCGTGAACCCCGGCTCAGGTCGAGGACTCGTCACCAGGAGGCCGGCGGGGGACGGCTCGCATGACCTCGGACGCCTCGATGGCGTCGTGGTACTCGCCGGCGATCACCTCGCCGTCGTAGCTGGTGTGCCCGTAGATGACCCAGGTGGACTCGGTGATCTGGACCTCGCCGTCCAGCTCGACACCGGCTGCGGTCAGCTCCGCGAGCGCCGCGAGATCCTCGATGACCGCTTCGCGGTCGATGCCCGGGTCGGGGCGCAGCTCCATGGAGACCATCTCGTCGGGCTCGTCGGGCTCGGGGGTGGGGATGCTGGGGTCGGACATGGTGGGCCTCGAATCGGGGCGGGTCCGGGGGGCGGGTCAGCTGGTGCCGAACGCCTTGCGCAGCACGTGGACGGCCTGCTCGACGGCCGCGGTCGTCGCCGCGGTGCTGCGCAGGGGGTTGAGCATCATGAAGTCGTGGCAGATGCCATTGAATCGTACGCTCGTGGTGCGAACGCCCGCAGCGGTGAGCTTGCGGGCGTAAGCCTCGCCCTCGTCGCGTAGCACATCGTTCTCGTCCACGATCACGAACGCTTCCGGCAGGCCGGCGAGGTCGGAGAGGGTGGCCCGCAGCGGCGACACGGTCATCGCGGTTCGCTGGTCGCGCTCGGGCAGGTAGGCGTCCCAGAACCAGGTCATCGACCTGGCAGTGAGGAAGGGGCCGCCGGCGAACTCTCGGTAGCTGTCGGTGTCCTGGGCGGCGTCGGTGACGGGGTAGTAGAGCGACTGGTGCACGAAGGTCACATCGCCGCGCTGCTTGGCCAGCAGCGCCAGCGCGGCAGCCATGTTCCCGCCGACCGAATCGCCGGCCACCGCCAGGCGCGAGCCGTCGAGACCCTCGGCGAGCCCGTCACGCGTGATCCAGCGGGCGGTGGCGTAGGCCTGCTCGATGGCGACGGGGTAGTGGGCCTCGGGAGAGCGGTCGTACTCGACGAACACGACCGCCGCACCCGCCCCGACGGCCAGCTCGCGCACGAGCCGGTCGTGAGTGCCGGCGTTGCCGAGCACCCAGCCGCCGCCGTGCACGTACAGGACCGCCGGCAGCACTCCGGTCGCACCGGACGGCTTGACGATGCGGACCTCGACGTCGCCGACCTCGGCGGGCACCTTGATCCACTTCTCGTCGACCGCGAGCTTGGCGATGGGCGCGGCCTGGAGATCGTCGAGGACCTTCCGGGCGCCCTCCGGTCCCAGCTCATAGAGGAACGGCGGCGTGGACGTGGCGTCCGCGATCTCCTGGGCCTCCGGCTCGAGGATGTGCTGGTTCATGGTTGCGCTCCTCTGTCGAACGGGGAGGACCCCTACAGCCTCCGCCCGCGACCGGTGCGATCGCCTCCGTGGAAGTGCCCAGGCGGTTCCCTGGTGGGACCGTCCCGCCGGCCGCCGGCTGCCTACGCAGAGGAGCGTTCCAGCTGGTCCAGGGCGCCGCGGAGCTGCCGACGCGAGCTGATGGCCAGCTTGGTGAACACCTTGCTGAGGTGGTACTCGGCCGTGCGCCGGCTGATGAACAGCTGGGCGCCGATCTCGGGGTTGGTGTGGCCCTCGGCCGCGAGCTGCGCGACCTGCGCCTCCTGCGGGGTGAGCACGTCCTGGGCCTCGACGGTGCGCCTGCGCACGGTCTCGCCGGTCGCCGACAGCTCCCGGCGGGCCCGCTCGGCGAATCCCGCCACCCCGGAGCGCTCGAACATGTCGTGCGCCACCCGCAGGTGCTCGCGTGCGCCCGAGCGCCGCTGCTCGCGGCGGAGCCACTCGCCGTACACCAGATGGGCGCGGGCGAGATGGACCCTGACGCGGGTGCGCGCCAGCCGGTCCACGGCCTCCTGGTACAGGGCATCGGCCGTCTCGCCGTCACTGAGCAGGGCCCGGGAACGCGCCTCGATCCCGAGCGCCCAGTCCGTGCCGCTGGCCTGCGTCCGCTCGGTGAGGCGCCCGAGGGTGGCGGCGGCGATGTCAGGCCGGTCGCTGCGGGCGGCCGCCTCGACCAGCTCGATCATCGCCCACGCGACCAGGCCCAGGTCGTCGTGCTCACAGGCCGAGAGGGCGGCGGACATGGCCGCCTCGTACTCGCCGAGACCGTTGTAGAGGAGCGCCCAGGCGTACTCGCCCCACGTCAGCGCCCTGCCCTCGCCC
>JBKPRV010000356.1:0-10096 GCA_046734715.1 Actinomycetota bacterium
CTGAAGCAGCTGGCGCGCGACCCCGACGCCTTCGTCGCGGTCGCCGCCGGTGACCGGCAGAAGCGGGCGGCGCTGACCGAGGCGCTGCTGGCCTCGGAGGCAGTGCCGGTGGTGCCCTCGACGGGCGCCACCCGCGCCGGCGACCCCGACACCTACGGGCGGGCACGGGCGGGGCTGCCGCCGCCCGAGGTGCCCGGGGCGCTGCGGGTGGCGCCGTCGCCCGACGAGATCGACCGCCGCGGCGAGCCCACGGTGGCGGTCTCGCCCGCCCGCTGGGCCGAGCTGGGCCGCCCGACCCACGTGGTCGTGCGCTCGTGCATGGACCCGATGGCGCCCGCGGCGGTGGGCCGCGTGGTGGAGGCGGACACCGACGAGGTCATGGTCGACCAGGCCATCCGCAACGGGATCGGGGTGGAGATCGGCGAGCACGTGACGCTGGAGCCGACCGGCGTCGACCACCACCACGTCGCCGACCTGCTGCTGAGCACGCCCCACTCGCTGCTGTGCCGGGTGCAGCAGGCCGAGCTGGTCACCTCCGAGCGCCGGGCCGCGCTCCTCAGCCGGCTGGCGCTGGACCTGATCGGCATCGAGTCCGGCGACCGGGTGGTGGTCGAGGGCATGCCCGTCGAGCCGGGCGGCCGGCTGCGCACGGTGACGGTCCGGGCGTTCGAGGCGCCCAGCGACACCATCGAGCGCCGCGAGCGGCTGGGCGGCGGCGGGTTCCAGCACCGCTTCCCCGCGGCGCGCGACGCCCTCGGCGTCTACCCCGACCTGCCCGGGATCTTCATCGACCGGGCCCTGCGCAGCGAGCTCGGCCTGACCCAGCCGCAGCTGGCGGTGGTGCGGGTCCGGGCCAGCCGCAAGGACCAGGTGACCAAGGAGACCCGCGAGATGCTCCTGGTCGTCGTGCTGGCCTTCATCGGGCTGTTGCAGGTGGTCGACATCGGCTGGACCTGGGTGGCGTTCGTCCTGGTGGCGGCGATCATCGTCCTCGGCATCGTGGGGATGCGCCTGCGGAGCCGCCTGCGGGAGGTCTAAGCGCCTGTCCGGGCGAGCCGGACCAGCCGGTGGTCGGGCGTGAACAGCCGGCGGGTCAGGCCGAGGCCGATGAGCACCACGTTGGTGGCCACGCAGCCGAGGATCAGGTACATGAGCGCGGCCTGCACCAGCACGGCGTCGACCGGGTCGGCACCCGCCAGGATCAGCCCGGTCATCGCCCCGGGCAGGAACACCAGCCCGACGGCCTTGGTGTTCTCGATCTGCGAGGTGAGTGCGGTGCGCAGCGCCGAGCGCACGAAGGGCTTGGACGCCTCCTGCCAGGGCTGGCCCAGCGCCAGGCGGGCCTCGACCTCGGGCCGGCGGTCGGCCAGCTCGCCCAGGATGCGGCGGGAGGCGACCACGATGCTGCCGATCGAGTTGCCGATCATCATCCCCGCAATGGGCACGACCGCCCGCCCCACCACCGGGTACATCCCCAGCCCGAACACCACGAACAGGGCGAGCGCGGCCGACGCGCTCGTGGCCCCGAGCGTGAGCCCCATGATCCCGGGCACCTCCGGCGCCCGCCGCCGGGCGGTGAGCGACGCCACCAGCAGCATCAGGACCACCCAAACCCAGGCCCACACGATGGGGGTGTCAGGCTCGACGATGTACTGCAGCACGTAACCCACCGCCAGCAGCTGGACCAGCGCCCGCCCGGCGGCCCACAGCATGTCCTTCTCCAGGCGCAGGCCCTGCCACAGCGACAGCCCCACGGCCACGCCCACCAGGATCAGCGACAGCCCCAGCCCCGCCCACCCGATCGCAGCGTCGTTCATTCGCGTACCTCCCCGGCCAGGAAACGTTCGCGGGTGCCGCCTTCGGCGACGCGGCCGGCGACCAGCACCACGGTCTCGTCGGCGAGGCGCTCGCACTGGTCGAGGTCGTGGGTGACCCAGACCAGCGGGCGGCCTTCGTCGGCCAGGGTGCGGGCGGTGCGCTCCAGGCGCAGGCGGGCGTCGCGGTCGAGGGCGGCGGTGGGCTCGTCCATGAGCAGGGCCGAGGGGTGGGTCACCAGCGTGCGGGCCAGGCACATGCGCTGTGCCTCGCCGCCCGACAACTCGTCGGCCGAGCGGTCCAGGAACTCGGGGCCGAGATCGGCGCTGCGCAGCGCGCCGATGTAGTCGCCGTCGCCGCCCTCGGGGTCGGGGTCGGCCACGGCCAGGTTGTCCCGCACCGTGCCCGGGAACGGGGCGGGCCGCTGGAACACCATGCCCACCCGGCGCCGCAGGGCGAGCGGGTCGAGCGTGTCCAGAGGCCGGCCGCGGAAGCGGATCTCGCCCGCGCTGGGCACCTCCAGGCGGTTGAGCAGGCGCAGGAGCATCGACTTGCCCGCGCCGGACGGGCCCACCACCACGGTGATCCCGGTGCCGGACAGTGTCAGGTCGACGTGGTCGAGGACGGTGGCGTCGCCCAGGCGCAGGGACACGCCGGCCAGCTGGAACAGCGGCGGCCCGGTGTCGGGCGGCGCCGCGGCCACGTCAGCGCGGCGAGCGGGCGGCGTGCTTGTCGTGCGCGCCGTTGCCGCTCACCGACGGGGCCTCGACCCGGGGACCGCCGGGCGGCGCGTCGCCCAGGGCGGTGCGCACCCGTTCGCCGGTGCGGGAGAACTTGAGGATGCAGTACACGGCCCGCACGCCGTCCCGCCAGCCGATCTTCTTGCCCTCGGCGTACGTGCGGCCGTTGTAGCTGATGCCCAGCTCGTAGACCCGCCAGTCGCCTCGGGCCATCTTGGCGGTGACCTCGGGCTCGAAGCCGAACCGGTCCTCCTCGATGACCACCGACTGGATCACCTCGCGGCGGAAGGCCTTGTAGCAGGTCTCCATGTCCGTGAGGTTCAGGTTGGTGAACATGTTGGACAGCGTGGTGAGGAAGCGGTTGCCCACCGAGTGCCAGAAGTACAGGACCCGGTGGGGCCGGCTGGAGATGAAGCGCGAGCCGTAGACCACGTCGGCCAGCCCGTCGTCCAGGGGCTGGATCAGGGCGCCGTACTCGGCCGGGTCGTACTCCAGGTCGGCGTCCTGCACGATCACGTAGGCGGCCTTGGCCTCGGCGAAGCCCCGCCGCAGCGCCGCGCCCTTCCCCTGGTTGTAGGGCTGCAGGTGGATCCGCACCCGGGGATCGCTGAGCTCGGCGAGGATGTCGCGGGTGCCGTCGGTCGAGCCGTCGTCGACGATGATGACCTCGGCGGTCCACGGCGACCCCAGCACGTGGCCGACGACCGTGGAGATCGTCGCCCGCTCGTTGTAGCAGGGGATGACGACCGACAAGCAGGGATGAGGTTCAGCCACGGTCTCGGGATCGTAGTGGCTGCCACACCTCCAATATCCGGTTGACACCGTGCTCCGACTCCCGCTTACTGGAAGTAGGTTCACGATGCGTAGCAGGGGGAACACGCTATGACCGATCTCTTGGCGCGCCCGGCCGAGCCGGGGCCGGGCGAGGACCCCCCGCCCGAGGCCCGCCCCGCTCCCGTGGCCGCCGGCCTCGCCTGGGGCCCGCTGGTCCTGGCCTGCCTGTCCGCCGCCGCGGGGATCGTCCACCTCGTGATGGCCCCGTCGCACTTCGGCGAGTCGACCGCCGAGGGCACCGGCTTCCTCGTGGCGGGCTGGGCGCAGCTCGCGCTCGCGCTGGCGCTGATCCGCACGGCCCCGCCCCGCCGCGAGCTGCTCGGCGCGGTGGTGGCGGTCAACACCGCGCTGATCGGTCTGTGGGCCGTCAGCCGGACGGTGGGCCTGCCCCTGGCCGGCTCGCACTCGGGGCACGCCGCCTCCGTCACGCTCGTGGACGGGACCACGGTGGCGTTCGAGGCCGTGCTCGTGCTGGGCGCCCTGGCGTTGCTGGGGTGGCCGAAGACGGCGGCGGGCGCCCGGGCGGGCGGGCCCCTGGCGCTCGCCGTCCCCCTCGTGGTGGTGGCCCTGACCAGTGCCGTGATCGCCTCGCCCTCGGCCCGCAACCACGCCGCCGGTGAGCACGGCACCCACGGCACCGAGCACGACCACGGGACGGCCGCCCCGGTCGACGACAAGGGCCTGTCCCTGCTGCGCAACGGCCACGAGCACGGCGCCGCCGCCCCGGTGGAGCTGGACCGGGCCACGCAGGTCCTGCTGGACGACGAGCTCGAGGTGACCCGCACGCTGATCGACCACTACCCGACGGTCGCAGCCGCCGAGGCCGCGGGCTACGACCGGGTCGGGCCCTTCCTACCCGGGCTGGGCGCCCACTTCATCCCGCCCGACGGCACCTATGTGGACGGGACCATGCAGGAGGCGGAGCTGCTGTCGCCACTGCTGGTGTTCGACGGCACCGAGCCCGACGCCCGGCTGGCCGGGTTCATGTACGTGGCGGTCAACCAGGGCACGGAGCCCGAGGGCTTCGCCGGCCCCAACGACCACTGGCACTACCACGAGAACGTGTGCCTCGTCGACCGGCCGGACGGCGGGTTCGATACCCCCTTCGTGGCCGACCAGGACGTCTCCGAGGAGATGTGCACCACCATCGGCGGCCGCTTCGCCCCGCTCGTCCAGCACATGGTGCACGTGTGGGTGGTGCCCGGCTACGAGAGCAGCGAGGGCCTGTTCTCCGACATCAACCCCGCGCTCGACTGCCCCGACGGCACCTACTACCAGGTGAGCTGGCGGGAGATGGGCACGCGCGACAGCGCCTGCCTCAATCCGTAGGCGGAGCACGCCCCCACGGGATTCGTCCTTCCCGCCGGTGGTCCATAGCATCGACGGTGTGACCGACCAGCCCGACCTCGACGACTGGCGGGCCCTGGCGGCCCAGGACCTACGCGGCGCCGACCCGGACACGCTGGTGTGGCGCACGCCCGAGGGCATCGATGTCAAGCCGCTCTACACCGCGGCCGACCTGGCCGCGGTGCAAGGCCTCGACTCGCTGCCCGGCTTCGCGCCCTTCACCCGGGGCGTGCGGGCCACGATGTACGCCAACCGGCCCTGGACCATCCGCCAGTACGCGGGCTTCTCCACCGCGGAGGAGTCCAACGCCTTCTACCGCCGCAACCTCGCCGCCGGGCAGATGGGCCTGTCGGTGGCGTTCGATCTCGCCACCCACCGCGGCTACGACTCCGACCACCCGCGGGTCGAGGGCGACGTGGGCAAGGCCGGGGTGGCCATCGACTCGGTCGAGGACATGAAGATCCTCTTCGACCAGATCCCGCTGGAGAAGATGTCGGTCTCCATGACCATGAACGGCGCGGTGCTGCCCACCCTCGCCGCCTTCGTGGTGGCGGGCGAGGAGCAGGGCGTGGACCAGGCCCAGCTCTCGGGGACCATCCAGAACGACATCCTCAAGGAGTTCATGGTCCGCAACACGTACATCTACCCGCCCGAGCCCAGCATGCGGATCGTGGCCGACATCATCGAGTACACGGCGGAGCACATGCCCCGCTTCAACTCGATCTCGATCTCCGGCTACCACATGCAGGAGGCGGGGGCGACGGCGGTCCAGGAGCTCGCCTTCACCATCGCCGACGGGCTGGAGTACGTGCGCTTCGCCCTGCGGCGGGGGCTCGACATCGACCGCTTCGCCGGTCGGCTGTCGTTCTTCTTCGCCATCGGCATGAACTTCTTCATGGAGGTGGCCAAGCTCCGGGCGGCCCGGCTGCTGTGGCACCGGGTCATCTCGCAGTTCGATCCGAAGGACCCGCGCTCGGCCATGCTGCGCACCCACTGCCAGACCAGCGGCGTGTCGCTCACCGAGCAGGACCCCTACAACAACATCGTGCGGACCGCGGTGGAGGCCATGGCCGCGGTGCTCGGCGGCACCCAGAGCCTGCACACCAACAGCTTCGACGAGGCGCTGGGGCTGCCCACGGACTTCTCGGCCCGCATCGCCCGCAACACCCAGCTGATCCTGGCCGAGGAGACCGGCATCCCCCGCGTGGTGGACCCGCTGGCCGGCAGCTACTACGTCGAGGCGCTCACGCAGGAGCTGGCCGACGAGGCGTGGGCGCTGATCCAGGAGGTCGAGGAGCTGGGCGGCATGACCAAGGCGGTCGCCTCGGGCATGCCCAAGCTGCGCATCGAGGAGTCCGCCGCCCGCCGGCAGGCCGGCGTCGACCGGGGCGACGAGGTCATCGTGGGCGTGAACAAGTACCAGCCCGCCGACCCCGACCACGTGGACGTGCTGTCCATCGACAACACCGACGTGCGCCGCCAGCAGATCTCCCGCCTGGAGCGGGTGCGGGCGGAGCGCGACACGGCCAACTGCGAGGCAGCCCTGCGCCGCCTCACGGAAGGGGCGGCGGGCGACGGCAACCTGCTGGCGCTGTGCATCGACGCCGCCCGGGCCCGGGCCACGGTGGGCGAGATGAGCGACGCCATGGAGCAGGTGTTCGGGCGGCACAAGGCCGAGATCCGCTCGATCCAGGGCGTCTACGGCTCGGCCTATGCGGGCGACGACGAGTTCGGCGCGGTCCAGGCCGAGGTCGAGGCGTTCGCCCAGGCCGAGGGCCGCCGGCCCCGCCTGCTGGTGGTCAAGATGGGCCAGGACGGCCACGACCGCGGCGCCAAGGTCATCGCCACCGCCTTCGCCGACCTGGGCTTCGACGTCGACATCGGCCCCCTGTTCCAGACCCCGGCCGAGGCGGCCCGCGACGCGGTCGACAACGACGTCCACGTGGTGGGCGTGTCCAGTCAGGCGGCCGGGCACCGCACGCTGGTCCCCCAGCTGATCGACGAGCTCCACGCCGCGGGCGCCGACGACGTGGTGGTGGTCTGCGGCGGCGTCATCCCCCCGCAGGACTACGAAGCCCTTACCCAGGCGGGCGTGGCGGCGATCTTCGGCCCCGGCACCAACATCCCGGCCGCGGCCCGCCGGGTCCTGGAGCTCCTCCGCTCCCGCCGCCCCGCGGCCTGACGGCGCTCAGGCGCGCACTTTGGTGCGGACCGTCGCGACGGCGGCCGTGGCGGCGAGGACACCGGTGGCGATGACCAGCAGCGCCGGCCACGGGCTCCAGGCGAGCATGCCGCGCACGGGGCCGAACATCCCGGGGCCGGACCACGAACCATGGACCACCTCGGCGAGCACCCAGATCTGCAGCGTGAGCGTGGCGGCCAGCGTGACCAGCACGGCCTGGCGCCGGAACATGGCCACCAGGCCCAGGGCGACCACCGCCATCGGGCCCACCAGGGCCGAGTACAGGTAGCGGCCCTGGATGAAGGCGTAGAGGCCGGTCGTCTCGTGGAGGCCCCACGCCCGGCGCATCACGAACAGCAGCAGCATCGCGACCGCCAGCCAGGCGAAGGCGATGTCCGCCCGGCGCGGGCCGCCCTCGGCCGAGCGTCCGGGCCGGGCCCGGATCGCGGCCGCCACCACCGCGACGATCACGACCGCCATGGCCAGCATGACCACGAGCACGGGCAGCTCGAACTTGGGGTTCCGGAACCCGATCCACGCCCAGGTGCGGGTGATCAACCGCCCGGTGAACGTCCACACGAAGCGGATCCCCTCGGCGTGGAACTCGGGCGGCCGGTCGGCCTCGGTGCGGGTGAGCGTCTCGGTGGTCGGCGCCACCTGCCCCTCGCGGATCAGGTTGCCGATCCACCACCAGCCACCGAGCACGGCCGACACCAAGCCCACCCGGGCCAGGCCGCCCGCGCTGGCGCGCCGCCGGCCGGTCGTCCAGGCGCACAGGGCGTAGGCGACGACGACCGCGGGGACGAACATGACCGCGAACGCCTTGGTCAGCAGGGCGAGCCCGAGCACCACGGCCACCGCCACGTCGGTGCGCCAGGCCCGCAGGCCCCGCGCCACCCCGGCCAGTAGGACGGCCAGCACCCCGCCCAGCAGGATCAGCAGGTTGTCGTTGTTCACCGACGCCACTATGTGGAGCAGCTGTGGCAAGGCCAACGGCAACAGCGCGGCCACGGTCCCCGCCCGGTTGCTGCCCCCGATGCGCCGCACCGCCGCCCACGCGAGCAGCGGCAGAGGCAGCACCAGCAGGACGTTGGCCAGGCGGAGCAGGCCCAGCTCCTTGTCGAGGCTGGGCAGCTCGGAGCCCGGCAGCAGCCAGCGCTCGACCCGCAGCAGCGTGGCCATGGCCTCGTAGTAGAGCGGCGGGTGCTGGGGCATCTGGTTGTAGGCGCGGGGGAAGTCGGGGCGGCCCAGGTTGGGCGGCATCGCCTGGTCGTCGGGTGCGGTGCCGCCGAGGTCGGCCACGTCGGGGCGCCCGCTGCGGGGCACGGCCGCGGACGCGTCGAAGGTCGGCCAGTGGTAGCGCGAGTCGACCAGGTAGCGCTTGGTGTGGAGCTCCAGGGCCTGGCCGAAGTAGCGCTGGTCGTAGCCCGGGTACCCGTGGCCTTCCGCCAAGTAGAGGATCAGGTCGACGTGCGCGGGCTCGTCGGGCGCCCGCATGGGCGGGACCGCCACCGTCCACAGCGCCGCCATCAGCCCGAACAGCGCGGTCGCGAACCAGACTGCGGCCGGCGGGCGCGGCAACGGCGGGAGCCGCACGCCGGCCACCACGCGCTCGGTCGCCGGCGCGCGCGGCAGCGGGGGCTCGTCGACCACCGAGGTCTCGACGGCCGAGGGCGGGGTGACCGTGCTCACGCTCAGCTCCCGTCGCCGGTGAAGGCCAGGGGCGGGGGCGCGGCCGCTGACTCCGGCGGCGGTGGGTCCAGCGCGAAGACCCGGGCCTCGCGGCCCTCGGCGCGCGCCTCGTGCACCATGCGCAGGCCCGGCACCGCGGAGTCGTCCATGAGGACGCCGAGCTCGGGCATGAGCCGGTCCACCGTGTACCAGTCCGCCACCAGGTAGTCGACGCCGTAGTGGCGGGCGAAGCGCAGCACCTCGTCCAGCCCGGCCGCCGGCATCGCCACCGAGGGGCGCTCCGCGTAGAACTCCACGATCATGCTCCGGGTCATGACCCGGGTGTCCGGGTCGGTGTGGGCGGCCAACCACTCGCCCGCCAGGCGCTGCTCGGTCTGTTCGACCGGGTGCCACCAGCCTGCCACTTCGCCACGGAAGGACACCACTGTGGCGGACACTGCCACAGCCAGGAAGGCGGCCGCGGCCACTGCCCTCACGGAGACGTTGCGGAGCACGCCGAGCGCCGCCCCCATCGGCACCGTGGCGAGGGCGATCGTCACGATCAGGTAGCGCTGCTGAACGAAGAAGGCGAGGGACGAGAGCACCGGGAGGGCGGCCACCGCCAGCAGCAGCCACAGGGTGCGGGAGCGGCGGAACCGCCAGACGCCGACGCCGGCCAGCAGCCACAGCCACCGCGGCAGCACCGTCCTCGTCTTCACCACCTCCCGGAGCTGGGACACGTTGGTGCCCACGATGCCCCGGTACTCGTCCGGGTGCTCGCGGGCCAGGGTGGTCAGCGGCGTGTACTCCGCCGCGAACCGCAGTCCCGACTCGTCCAGCCGGTAGAGCTCGCTGTTGCGGGTGGCCCGGTCGCCGCGCGCCACCGCGGCCCACGCCTCGATGGACGCGTCCTGCGTCTTGCCCGTCAGCTCCCAGCGGCCCGTGTTGGCGTGGAGGTAGGTGGCGTAGGGCGCCACGCACAGCAGGACCGGCACCGCGAAAGCGGCCACGGTGGCGGCCCGCGGCGGGCTCCGGCGGGCGAGCACCAGCACCGCCAGCCCCAGCGGGACCACCATGAACAACCCCTCGGGCCGCGTGAGGTAGGCCAGGCCGACGAGCGCCCCGCCGGCAGCCACCCGCGCCAGCCGGGCGCGACCCTCGTGCTCGCTGGCCCACACCACCATCCACACGGCGCTGACGACCAGCAGCGCGTACTCGGCCTCGGATCCCGTCCCCCGGATCTGGGGCATGGTCGCCAGCCCCGGGACGAGGGCCGCCAGCCAGGCGGTGGCCACGCCCCCGGCCGGGCCCGCGAGGCGGCGGCCGAGCAGGCTGAGCGGGATGATCAGCAGCGTGCCCGACACCACCGTGAGCGCCACGGTGCCGGTGTGGGGGTCGGCCACGACCCAGCTCGCCACCCCCAGCAGGACCGGCAGGAACGGCGGGAAGTGCAGCTCGGGCTGGCCGTAGCGCTCGAAGCCGTCGCCGTGCACGAAGGACAGGCCGG
>JBKPRV010000357.1:0-11762 GCA_046734715.1 Actinomycetota bacterium
CGCAGTCGCGAAGGAGGCGGACGTGCCGTCCGAGAAAGGTCGGCCCATCGTCCTCGTGGGACAGCGGAAGGAGCGACTTCGGCACCGACGGCTGCCCGAGCCGTCGCCCGATGCCGGCAGCGAGGACGACAGCCATCAGCCCGCGCATGCGACCGCGCTCCTCATGTCCTGAACCCCATCTCCTCCTGCACGGCAGCGATCTCGGTGATGAGGCGATCGATGTCGGACCGGAAGAGGTTGCCGATCGAACCGATGCGGAACGTCGAGAGCTCGGAGACCTTCCCCGGGTAGATCATGAAGCCGCGCTCCTTGAGAAGATCGAAGAACAGCTGGAAGGAGAATCTCTCGTCATCGGGATAGTGAAACGAGGTGATGATCGGTGACTGCAGCTCCGCGGGGAGCAGGGTTCGGAAGCCGAGCCGCTCCATACCGCTCACGATCGCGTGCTGGTTCTCACGGTACCGCTGGTGACGACCTGCCAATGTCTCCACGGCGAGCTCTTCGAGCGCCTGGTCGAACCCGAGAACCGCGTGGGTGGGCGAGGTGAAGCGCCACTTGCCGTGGCCTTCCTCCAGGCCGCGCCACTGATCGCGGAGATCCAGGCTCAAGGAGCGGGCGCAGCCCTCGGTCTGCTCCAACGTCGGCCGGTGGGCGATGACGAACGCGAAACCGGGCACACCCTGGAGGCACTTGTTGGCCGACGACACGGCGTAGTGCGCACCGAATGTGACCATGTCGAAGGGGATGCCCCCGAACGATGACATGGCGTCGACGACCAGGCACTTCCCGTGGGCCGCGATGAGATCGCCCATCGAGGCGGCGTCGTTCACGATGCCCGTCGTCGTCTCGCAGTGGACGTACGCTACGTGGCTGATGGACGGGTCGGCGGTGAGCGCTGAGTCGATCCGGTCGAGGTCGATGGGCTCGGTCTCGGAGTGACTCAGCACCGCGCAAGAGATGCCCAGGCGCTCCGCGATCGCCGCCATCCGTACTCCATAAGCGCCATTTGCCGCGATCAGGATCCTTCCATCTGACCGGATCACGGAGCCTAGGGTCGACTCGATGGCAAACGTGCCACTCCCCTGCATCAACACCGAGGTGTAGTCCGGCCGGCACCGGTCATCCGACACTGCGATGTCGACCAGCCTTGAGCGGATCGACTGGCAGATCGCGTGGTAGTCAGGATCCCACGTCGACAGCTCGCGCAACGTGGCGGATCGGACGGTCCCCGTGGTCGAGAGTGGCCCAGGGGTCAGCAGTAGATAGGGGGTCTCCTCGCCGCCCATAGAGGCGGGTGACGCTAGTGCATGGCTCGCTCGGCATCCATGGGCTCGACGGATCCTGGCCGAGATTCGGGACGGCGACGATGGCGATCACGGGATCCTGGCCGAGATTCGGGACGGCGACGATGGCGATCACGCGATGGGAGCATCGCACACCTTCAACCGGAGGGGGAGGGTGCCAATGGGCCCGTCCGGCCGAGTCTCAGTCCTGGTTGCCGCTGTCGTCGGCTGTGGTCGATGTCGTGTCGGGATATGTGAGCACGATGGCTTCACGGTCGCCCAGCGTAACCGAGGTGACGAGCTGTCCCGAAGGTGTGAGCATCGGCGCATCGAGCCCGATCGTGACCGGGTTCCGGCCGGGTTCGTTCAAGAGGACGACGCCCTCGGTGAAGTCCCGGCGAATCAAGTTCTCCTCAAGGTAGCGGGGACCCAACGCGTCCCCCAGGTTCGTGTTGAAGCCGCTCCAGAAGCCATGGGGGCTGATGACGTCCCAGTCCTCGGTGCTGACCAGATCGTGGCCGTTGCTCACGAGCAGACCCGCAGCGAGATTGAACCATTGTTCCTTGATCGTGGTCGCCGTTTCGTCCAACAGCAGCACGTTGGCTCCGAGCGCATGCGCGCTGTCGATGTAGTCGAGGAACGTCCTCATTCCATACTTGCCGGTACCTGCGACCAGCCCTGGATCTGTGGCACCGCGCTCGAGCATCAAGTAGTCAGCTGCCGCGATCTGCTGCGATAGATAAGGGTTGTCGTCATGAGGAGGCTCGGTGTACCAGATGACGTTGTGCATGATGTTCAGATCAGGAAATTCTGACCTGATCAGCGCGACGAACTCGGCCATATAGCGCTGCCAGTCCTGCAGGGTTAAATCGGCGCCTGTTCGCGGGTCTATCGGAGCGACGTCCTCTCCTCTTTGGTCGCTAAACCGCCAGTCTAGATTCACGTCGTCCAGCATCAAACCTGTATATCCTCGTCGCACGAGTGCAGCAATGTCATCGAGCATCGCCTGACGGAATTCGTGGTTGCCGACGTCGGCGGCGTATTGAGGACATACAGGGGTGCAGTCGAACGGTATGTAAACGGGGTCACCGTGGGTGTCGCTCAAGATCCAATCGGGGTGCTCGACGGACCTGCGGTCTTCCGAAACGTCAACCTTGATGGAATACGCGTTCCGCGAAACAAACACGCGACTAAAATCGTCGAGTCGCGAGTCCCAGTAGGGTTCCCACACCACCATGCTGTCGTAGGTCTGGTTCATCCACGCCCAATAGTGCCCGGCGGTCCATTGATCGAATTCGGACTTGGCGTTGACCAGAACACCCATGCGGCCCTCGTCGCCGCTTTCGTCGAGAGTCGTTGCACTGGGGCCTGGTCGGTCTGACCCGACGGTCGACCGATCTCCCTGATCGGCCACGGCATGGCCGGCGGTGCCCTCCACCGGCTGACCTCGGTCCGAGACGCACGCTGTCAGTCCGACTGCCACGAGGACGAGACCCGCTAGGGTCGGTCGGACTGTCCACACTGCGGAAGTCTGGATGTCGGATCGGGTAGCCTCGTCGGCACGCCACCGTGGCGGAACGTGGCTGAACACGCCGCAACCAGTACGGCGCTGCTGTCCGTCCGAGGAGAGGCTACTGGCATCGTCACCGACTCTACGCGTAGCCCCATGTGGTCGTCGTTGCAAGGCACCAGAACCTGCTACACCGCCGATCCCACGACGTCGCCCTCGTCCGGATCGTTAGGGGGGTTTGTCCCGGCCACCGGGAACGGCTCAATCGGAGCTACGCGGTGATACCGTCTGTGCGCCAACGGAGTAGGTGACGTGACCGACGGAGACGACGAC
Organism: Actinomycetota bacterium; assembly: GCA_046734715.1. GTDB lineage: Bacteria > Actinomycetota > Acidimicrobiia > Acidimicrobiales > VFJN01 > ZC4RG19. The sequence goes on from JBKPRV010000357.1 coordinate 3,127, forward strand.
CTCCATCTCGACGATTATCTCGGCATCGCCCGCCGTCGTTGGCGTTGGCTAGTCACGGTGCCAGTCGTGTGCCTAGCGCTTGGAGCGCTCTTCAGCGTTACGCGCGAAAGGGTCTATGAGGCCGAGACCGAGGTCCTCCTCCTCACCGATTCGTCGAGATCTCTGTTCTCGGCTAGTCCAGCGATGGCTGAGCGCTTCGGCCGAAACCCGGTGAGCGAGCTGCAGTTTCTCACCAGCGACGAGTTCCGCGAATCGACCGCCCCCCTGGATCAGCGCTATGCGATCGACTTCGGGCTCGTAAAGACCGAAGAAGGACAGAACGTCTTGGACAGCGATGTTCTCGCCTTCACTGCACGGGGTCCGGACGCGGCCGAGGCTGCCGACATCGCCACTCGCTACGCCGAGGCCTACATCTCCGAACGCCAGAACCATGCCGTCGAGGCCAACACAAGGAGCCGAGAACGGGCCTCCGCCCGGCTGGTCACCCTCGACGAAGAGCTGCGTGGGGCCCAAGACGAGATCGCCGCGTTGCGTGAGCGACTCGGCGACCCGAACGACGCGCAGCAGAGCGCTGAGCTGGCTAGCGCCGAACAGGAATTCCTCGCGCGCTCGGAGGGCCTCACCGGTGCGATGGAGGAAACACGCCAGGATCTGGCAACGTCACTCCAGCTCGAGACAGAGCTGAACGAACCCAACATGCTCGCCCGTATCATCAACCATGCTGCGGTGCCGTCAGCGCCCAGCGCGCCGAACGTGTCACGAAACATTGTTCTGGCCCTGGTCGCGGGACTCGTCTTGGGAGTCGGGGCGGCCGTCAGCCGGGACCTGTTCGATCGCAAGGCGCGTGACGGCGCTGCCCTGGCGCGAGAACTCGATGTCGCGTTGCTGGGTGAGATCCGTCATCGAGAGGGTTGGAGACGTGTGGCAGGTGGCGGCAGACCTGATGCGAATGGCGACCCCGGCGACGCGTTCGATCCCTATCGGAGCGTCTCCAACTCCATCTGGCTGAATAGCCCTGATGAAGCGCCTCGGACCATTGCGATCACTTCGGAGCGATCGACGTCGGGACGGACCGCTGCTGCGGTCAAGCTCGCGCAGCTCGAGGCATCTCGTGGTCTGGACGTGTTGATCGTGGACGCTGACACGCTCCATCCTTCAGTTGCCGGCCAACTTGGCCTGCAGCGACCGAACATCCAGCTCGGCGAGGCCATGAGCTCCTCGGCCGACGCTCCCGACACGGTCGACGCCGAGCCGGGGATGGCGGCCGGGACGGTCAAGACCGGAACACCACGGTTGGATTATGCCGAGGTCTCCGGCGAGCGGCTCGAGCACGATCTCCGATCTGGAGCGTTTCGTGATTTGCTGAAAGATATCCGCCTCCAGTATGACCTGGTGGTTTTCGATATACCTGCTGTTGGTGGTGGTGGAGATCCGCGTCCGGCGGCGGCGGAGGTCGATGCCACTATCCTCACGTACGATCCGTCCGTCTCGCATACGGTGGACGTCAAGAACGCGATCGAGTTCCTTCGCGAGGCGCGAGTCAACGTAATTGGGCTCCTCTCGATTCAGCTGGGCGACAGAAGGTGATCAGCGCTAGGACCCCTCAGCCGCTCCACGGCGCGCGCGTCAACGATCTCCACAGCTGAAGGCACGCGTGCCGGATCCGGCCTGGCGTCGCCCAGGATGCGGTTTCGTGAACCCTCACGTCTATCGCAACCCCACTTGTTCCCTTATGATGACTGGGCGTCGAGGGACCAGGACCGGACCCTCACCGCCCGTGGGGTCCACCCGATCGGGCTCGTTTGGCCCTACTCGGACGCGCCGGGCCCCTCGACGTGCTGAGTGGCTAGGTTCCGCCGCGAGCCCGGCCTCCACCTTCTGCCCAATAGCGCGCCCATCGCCGCTTGAATGACTCCACGTATCGCCGGATCCCTCGAGGTTTCAGCTGTATGACCTTGGGGACCAGTCCGGCGCAGCGCAGTTTGTGAACTGTCGTCTGGTGATTGTATGGCAACTCCCGGTACGCAATCGTTTGACGCGCTGCGTCGAACACGGCGTAGCGCGCAAGCGGTCTCGCGTCGCGCGACTGCCCGACGGCCCCTGGGTTCACGACATGGGTGATCCCCGGGGTCAACTGCAGCTCGGTCGTCGAATGAACCTGCGAGAAGCCCCGTTCGCGGGAGTAGATCGCGGCATGATGGGTGTGCCCACAGACCAGCATCCTGGCACGCGGCCATCGCGCCTCCAGCTGGCGCAGCGCGCTCTCGGCCCGTCCCGCATCGCTGATATAGGTATCGGCATTGTCGAGAGTGCCGTGACAGACAACGACATGGGGAGTCGCCTCCATCCACGGGGGCAGGGAGTCGAGGAACGCCCTTGCCCCGGGAGACAGGTTCTGCCTCGTCCACAGCGCGGCGGTGATCCCGGCATGGGCACATCGGGAGAAACCCCGTCGACCGAGGACCATCTCGTCGTGGTTGCCGATGACGCACGGCACACCTAGCGACCGCAGTCGGTCGATGCACGCCTCCGGATCGGGGCCGTAGCCCACGACATCTCCAGCGCACACGATCCTCGCATCCGGGCTGCGCTCGTCGATATCTGCGATCACGGCTTCCAGTGCCTCGAGGTTGCCGTGGACATCCGCGATCAGCGCGAGTCTCACGGCGTGCCAGCCGCCATCCGACGGTCCTTGCGGAGCATCCTTTTGAGCAGTCGGGTCACGTCCGCAATCATCGGCATGGGATCGGTGATCTGGAACCCTTCGTTGACGTCGACCGTCAACATCTCCAACAGCCATCGGGCTCGCGACAGTTGCCCGGACGCGTGGTACTCAGCGAATACGCTGGCATCGGACATCGGAGCCATCCAGCGGACCCCCTTCTTGGCCGACTTCATCGGCTCGACCGTTCCCGGTTGCACACAGTCCCAGAACACTGCCTCCGGGATGCCGACGCCGGCCACGGTCGCTGGATGGTGCCAGAGGTTGAACCGGGGATTGATCTCGAGCATGTACAGCCGGTTGTCACGGCTGTCCCGCTTGAAGTCGATCTTGAGGACCCCCGAGAAACCGAGTTTCGCGACCGCCGCTCTGCCGAGGTCTCGGACTTCCCTGTCGTCTGTGATCTCGACATAGGTGGACCTGCCGTAGAGCTTCGGCGCGGTGCGGATCTTGTGCCCCGTGAACTCGGCGACGATCTCGCCGCTCGGGCGCACGTAGGCGTGGTAGCTGAGGATGTTCTCCTCCCCGCCCTCCACGGGTGCCTGAAGCAGGAAGCGCGCATTCGAGGCCTCGATCGTCGGCAGCAGGCTTTCGAGCTCCCCTCGCGTCTCGATGTGCAGGGCTTTCTGATACCTGCCGATGGACTTGTACCAGTCCTCGCCGCGCATCGTGGGCTTGCAGACGCAGGGGAAGCGGTCCCACTGTTGCAATGCCTTCGATGCGCCGCCGCCGGGGGGGACCGCCAGCGTCTCCGGAACGAGCAGATCGTGCCTCCTGGCCAGCGCAAAGAACCGCAGCTTGTCGGTGAGATCCTCCACCAGCTCGGCGCTCGGCAGCACGAAGCGAAAATGAGGCGCCAGGCTCTCCCGGGCGCGGGAGAGGGCCACCAGGTCTTGATCACCCTGATAGAAGAGCACGGGAAGCGAGGCTTGCTGCCTGGCCCACTCGATGATCGCCGTCACCGCAGCTTCTGGTTCACGGAACCAGCTCGGCGTCTTCACCACGATCCGGCAGTACCGGGATCGCACACACTTCGCGTCGGCATCGCTGGTCGCGACGGCCACGGGCAACTGCCGGATCCCCAATGCACGCACCAGGCTGATGTCGCCAACGACACAGGCATACGGGACTGTGCGAGCGCGAGATCGACTCTTCATGGCCGTTCCGCGGCGAGGCAGGGTACCGGGGTGGGCTGGCAGCCCAGCGATTGCCGCCTGCTTGCCGGGTGAGATGGAAGTGTAGAGCGCAGGTTCAAGGGGTCGTCGCAACAGGTCGGGCCCGTCGCTGCGCGTGCTGTCTGAGCGAGGTGGACACCTGGGCCACCAGGAGGTCGGCCGAGGCAGGCACCAGCAGCATGGTACGCGGCGCAGTGCGCCGTTGCGGCCCGTGTGGCGAGATACCGCCAACCACTACTGGTCAGGCTTGTATCCCGGTCTACCCCCGGGGGACCGTGGTGCTCGAGTCGAGGACGGGCGAGGGGGGTTGCTTAGGTACGGCTCGAGGAGCCCGCCGGGTCTGTCGCCGATACCGACTGTGGCTGGTTCGTCGGGCAGCACCCACGAACCTCTGACCCCTCCCGACCAACTTCCCCGACAGCCGCGCTGCCTAGGGAGGCGGAGGTGGAGGCGCCGTCGTCGTGGCTTCGGTCGTGGTGGTCGTGGTCGTGGTCGTGGTCTCGGTGGTCGTGGTCGTGGCTTCGGTGGTGGTGGTGTCCTCAGTCGTGGGCGGGCTGGTGCTGGTGGTCGGGTCTCCTGTCGTGGACGTTCCGTCCGATGTGGTGCCGGTCGTCCCGGTCCCCGGCCCGGTCGTCGCCGTGCCGCCCGCCCGTGAGGTCCGGCCGGGGACCAGCACCTCCTTGCCGGTCCCGGTGTCGATGATGCGCGCCGGCGCTGGGGCTGGGGGGATGCTCTCGCCGGTTCCGGTGGACGACCCCGTCATGGCGGGCTGGCGCGGCGGGATTCTCGCCGGGGACGGCCGGGACGATGCCGCCCGGGCGGGCGGTTGCGCCGCCACCTCGCTGGCGGCGCGGCCATCGATCATCCGGGTCAGGCCGACGGCGAGCAACACGAGCAACACGAACCCACCGGCGATGGCCAAGCCGACCTGCGCCTGACTGCGTCGATCTTCCGGCCCACCACCTCCCAGCAACACCCGCCCATCATGCACCCGACGCGTCCACGATGTCAGCACGACCGCGACTCGACAGGATGTCACTCACGCAACGTAATGCAGCGACTCGATTCGCTGGCCGCTGATGGCCCGGGCGATCACCAGCTGCTGGATCTGCTCGGTGCCCTCGAGACCGTCCGTACACGAGCGTCCACGTGATCGGCGGCCGAAGCTGGTCAGCGGTGTCGAGGAAGGCGGCGCGCACGATGGCGCGGAGGTTGGCGTCGCTCATGAAGTCGATGCCGGGCTCCGGCACCACGTCCGGGCCGGGCTCGATCGACGGTCGTGCCCCTCGCCTCAGCGTCATGGCCGTACTGACTCCGCGATGGGTCGGGGCTCCGCAGAAAGGTTTCCCGGGCACAGCGCGGCGGGCCAAGCGCCTGGTAGTCCGCTGAGGAAGAGGTGGGGCGTCGGCGCCTAAAGGGCTCGGTGGAGTGTGGTCGGCTGGCCGTGGTCGGGTGTGACCGGGGAGTCCGGGAGGCGGTCGCCCGCCCGTGGACCCCGGCGAGGCCGGGGCTATCCCTCCTGAGACATCGGGCTGGTGCGGAAGCTGATGGCTAAGTGCGGAAGGGCCCGAAGGCCAGGGCGCGGCCTCGCCCGGACCGCAGCGCGAGCCCGACGAGTTCGCGTGCGAGGCGGGTCCTGAGCGGTTGGCCTGGTCGGATCAGGCCCGGCAACTGTTGGCGCGCAGCGTCGCAACGGTGAGACCGGGTAGTCGCTGGACCGACGCCTCGGCCGGGCGGGCGCAACCGTCGAGCCAGATCGTGGTCGTCGGATCGGACTCGAGGTTCCTGACCCACTCGGAGTTTCGTCGGACCGTCGACACGACCACGGTGTCACCGAGGCGCGCTGCGGCCAACGGCACCTCGTGCGCCCGTCCTGAGCGACGGCCAGTGGTTGCTACGGTGACCGTCCCGATCCCGACCACCGGCGGTGCCCCGATACCCCTCTTGGTAAACGGTCCCACGAGGCTGTTGAAGGCTCGAAAGGCGGTGTGAGGGAACAGATCAGGCGTGGCGGTCACGCCGGGGCCAACGCCGTCGTAGTCGGAATCATTCCTTGTCGGTCCTCATCTCGAGGTCCCATAACTGGGCGCAAGCCGTAGCCCAGTCGAGGGATGCCTGCCACGACCGGTCCCCTTTCAGTGGTGCCCGTCATCTCCACTGCCCGGTCGGAACCCGGCGGGCCCAAGACGATCGGGCCCTCCGGCAGCGCTCATCCCTGGTGAGCTGGCAGCGCTGACGACGCACCAGCCGCCCTCATTCCGGTGCTCGTCGATTCTCTTTCTTGGCCGGAGTCCAGGTTGAGGAGCGCGGCCCGCGGCCACGGCTTGGGGTGGGCGGCGAAGAAGTCCGCCGCCCGAGGTGAACCGCGCTCGTGGCACGGCTGGCGCCGCGACCGCACCTGCGAAGGGATCGAGGTCGGCAGTCTCCGCAACCGCCGACGGGGCCATGACGGCGGTTGACGCCGCCGACCAAACCGAGGCTGGCGTTCAGGTGGTAAGCGCAACGTCCGCGGTCTGGCCCAGGAGGTCGGACGCCTTGCGATCGGCCCAGCGTGTGGCGGCTTTCTCCGCGAAGCCGAAAAGGGCGGCGTAACCGGCGAGCTGGTTGGCGCTCACGGATCTCGAGCTCCGTCACGACCTCCGCCTGCAGAAGAAGGATGATGAAGAGGGCGACGAGCGCGCCGGCATGCTGCTTGATCGCGACCTGCGCGACCCCCATCGCCAGGGGCGTGCTCAGCCCTTGGAGGCGGCGGACGGCAACAAGCGCGCCGATGGCGCCGCTGAACGCTCCCCAGGTGCGCCATCCTGACGAACCCGTGTTGGTGTCGGCTCACAAACACCCAGGTCAGAGCCACTATGCGCCCCCGGTAGGACTCGAACCCACGACCCGCTGCTTAGAAGGCAGCTGCTCTATCCACCTGAGCTACGGAGGCCTGGCGCAGGGTCAACGCTAGTGGCTACGACCCGCCGCACGGCCGCGGGCGCAACCGGCTGGCGGGGGCGCCAGCCAGGTCGGATAGGCTGTCGATTCCCTTGGTGGCCGTAGCTCAGGTGGTTAGAGCGTCAGGTTGTGGCCCTGAAGGTCGGGGGTTCGAGTCCCCTCGGTCACCCCAAGTGAGCTGGGCGTATGCCGACACCGGTGGCCACACCGAACGGGACTCGCCCAACTAAGCCGACAGTGCCCGGCCGCTTGCCGAGCCGAGGCAGGGCGTGGAGACCGGCGGCGCCGTCACGCCGGCTGCCGTCAACCGTCGTCGCGTCGCCATGGTCCTCGACTAGTCGCGCCCCGCACAGTGCGCCGTGGTTGCCGGCATCAACTCGCGGCGCACCAATCGAGGTCGCCTCGCTCGGCCAAACCGACCGGCCGGGGCCGCCCACTCGCCGCCGACGTCGGGCCGCGCGCCGGAGCTCGTCGAGGTCGCCTCGTCCGGCGTGATCTGAGGAGGGTACCGGGGAGCCCACGTCGGGGTTCACCCTAAGGCCACGCCGTTCTCTGTCTAGAGCGGCAGCTGGAGCGAGCGCCCGCGCGGGCGGTCACCCCACACGCGTCCGGTCGTCCGAGACCTGGCCGCGCCCCGGGACGGAGCCGGAGCGGATGACGAGGGGCCGCGGTGTCATTCGACAGCGGCTGGCCACTGGGCACATGTGGCCCTATAGGACTGGCCACTGAGGTACCACTGCCACTCGGTCGCGCTGAGGTTGCGGCCGGCGACCGCGCAGGCGAGGGCCTCCCAGTGTGCTGGGTCGGTGTCCCACACGACGACTCCGTCCGTCGTGCCGATGACGGCTGTGGTGCCGTCGGGGTCTCGGAAGATATATCCGCCGGCGACGGCGCCAAGGAGGAGCGGCTCGCCGATGGGTTGCCGGGTGGCGACATCCCAGAGCTGGGCGCTCGCAATGGCGTTCCCGGATCGGTCTCCGTCGTCGGTCCGGCCGGTGGTGATGAGCGTGTCGCCGCCCCGGAGGAACTCCACGCCGTAGCCTCCTGCGGGGACGCTGAACCCGCCACGGCTGGTCCCGTCGGCGGCGCCCCACAGGGTGACGAAGTTCGGCCCCGTGACGTCGCCGTGCTTGGTGGCCAGCGTGGCGCCCTCGGGGGAGAACGCCGCCTGGGCCACCAAACCCGGTAGTCGTGCGGACCACATCGTGTGTCCTGTGGTGACGTCGAACATCGTGATGGTGGAGGTTGTGGCAGTCGCGCCGGGTGCGAACTGCGGGGTGTCGACGGCTGCGAGCTGCCGGCCGTCGGGGCTGAAGAACCCGTACAGCGATGCTTCGCCGGCTGGGAGGGTGGCGTTCTCCACCACGAGGCGCCGGACGAGGACGGGGTGGCGCGGGTCGGTGACGTCCCAGACACGCACCGAGGCGTCGTCGGCGGCCATGGTGGCGACGAGATCGCCGGTCGGGCTCCAGATCGCCACCTGGTCGTCGCCTTGTCCGCCATCGAAGGTGGCGATCCGCTCGCCGGTGCCCGTGTGCCAGATGCCGGTGGCGCTCAGGTCCATAGTGGGGGCGGCGATGAACGAGCCGTCGGGGGACACCGCAGAGAAGTCGCGGGCCTCGCCTGCAAGGACTGGACCGCGCAGTGTGCCCGTGGTGGCGTCCCAGCGCAGCAGCTGGTGTTCTTCTTCGTTGGTCGTCAGCACGTCACCTGTACCCTGGATGAGCTGTCCGTACGATCCACCCTGGCCGGCCAGGGCTACGGCGAAGGGCGGTACGGTGACCCCGACCCGCCAGACC
>JBKPRV010000358.1:0-6648 GCA_046734715.1 Actinomycetota bacterium
CCTGGGCACCGGCCTCGCTGGCCGTGTCCGCGGCCGCCTCCGGTGGCACCAGCACGACCTGCGCGCCCGCGCGGCGGGCCCCTGCGGCCTCGGCGGCCGTATCGGCCCGCACCGCTACCGGCAGCTCACCCGCCCGGACCACCGGCCCCGACAGGCGGGGCGGGAGCGACACGTCCACCAGGTCGGCCCCCGCGGCCCGCACGGCAGCGGCGGTGGCGAGCACCTCGCCCTCGCGCCCGAAGCGGGGCGGAGGCACGACCCCCGCCACCAGGACGCGACTGCGCAGGTCGACCCGCTGCCCACCGAGCACCAGCCCCCCACCCGAGGAGGGCAGGGGCGGCGGAAGCGGGGCATGCACGGTGCGGGAGGATAGGCCGCTCCCGGCCCCGCACCGACCGGGTTCGTCAGCGGACCCCGGCCGGCCAGCGACACTCGCCACGCGGCTCACCGACACGGCGCCGACCAAATCATCAGCGGACCCCGGGTTGGCCAGCGAAACTCGCCACGCGGCTCACCGACATGGCACCGACCAACATCATCAGCGGACCCCGGGTTGGCGAGGGGACTCTCGGTGTGGGTCGCTGGGCAGGTGTCGTCCCGGGGCGTTAGGGGACGTCGATGTGGGGGCTTTCTCCGCCGTTGCCGAGGGTGTCGATGCCGGTGGCCCAGAGCCCTCGCCCGCACGCGCCACCGACGCCACGCCGACGCACATCAGAACCGCGGTGGCCGCGGCCGCCAGACGCCGGGCCGACGATCTGGCCATCTGTCTTCGCCGGCCGGCAGTCATCGGTCTCAGAAGGGCGAGAAGTAGATCGGCACCCAGGCCGACCAGCCGATCATGCCCTGGCTGTCGGTGGCGGACGCCCGCACCCGCCCGGAGAAGTTGTCGCCGTAGCCGCTGCAGTGATCCCAGACGTTGTACGTCGCGGAGATGCTGCCGCCCCCGGCGCTCTGGTAGGCACCGGACAAGCTCTCCGTGGAGATCGGCTCGCCCGATGCGGAGTCGATGCAGTCGTAGCGCAGCTCCAGATAGAGCGTGATCTGCCTCACCGAGGTCTCGGGATCGGAGGCGCTCGCCTCCATGCTGAGCACCGGATACACCATCTCGGCCAGGTTCACGCTCACGTTCGGCGGCGTGTTCGGCGGCGTTGTCGGCGTCGTAGGCATGGGCGTCGTCGGTGTCGGCGTCGTAGGCGTCGTCGGCGTCGTCGGCGTCGGTGTCGTAGGGGTTGTCGGCGTGGGCGAGGGGCTCGGGGACGCCGCCGGTGTGGTCGGAGTGGACTCGGGTGGCGGTTGGGTGGTGCTCGGGGTTGGAGGCGGTGTCGGAGGCGGGTGCTCGTCGGGGCGCGCCGGCCGAGTGTCCGGCGGCTGTGCCGGCGGGGTGGTGGTGGGCGGAGGCGGTGGGCCCGACGTGTCGGTCGCGTCCGGCAACGGCTGGGCGTCGGGCGCCGGGACCTCCTCCGGTTCGTCGGCCGGCGGTCGGTTGTCGACGTCTTCGGTGGGGTCGGCCGGGTTGTACTTGCCCACCTCGGTGACCGTGCCGTCGAGGTGGACGACGCCGGCCCGCTCGCTCTCGGGATCGTTGTAGAAGACGATGCCGTCCTCGTCGAACAGCTCGAAGCGGCCCTCCGCCACCGGCTCGGGGGTCACGACCACGTCGCCGTCCTTGACATCGACGATGGCCACCGTGCCGTCCTTGTAGTTGGGCACGAACACCCGGCCCTGCGACTCGAGCGGTTCTCCCAGGTCGCTGCCGCCCGAGAACACCCGGCACGGCCACGTCTTTGCACGCGCCGGAGTCGAGGTCGCTGACCCGCAGCACGCCTTGCTCTCCCGAGATGGCGTAGACCCACGGACGCTCGGGGGAGCCGCCGAAGCGGACGGAGCCGTCGCCGGGAGCGACGTCCAGGCACACCTCGCGCCCCAACCGGCCGCCGCGGTCCAGGCCGTGCACGGCGCGGGCTCCAGGGTCGACCACCACCGGCGAGCCGCCGGCCAGCACCAGCGCCGCGCCCTCGGGGCGTTCCACGAGGCCGGGGCTGTCGTGCCGACGGTCGCCTTCGAACCACGCCAGGTCACCGCTGGACGCCCCGAGCAGCCACAGCCGGCCCTCGTCGTAGACGACGCTGGAGGCCACCGGCTCGGCCAGCGACTGGCCCTGGCCGCCGAGGCGGGACATGTCGTCGGGATCGGCGGCGGCCACGCGGCCCTGCTGCTCGTCGAGGACGTACACGGCGCGGCGGCCGGCGTAGGCCGAGACCTGCCCCGAGGGCCGCTCGAGGATCCTCACCGGGCGCGAGGCGACGAAGGTGCGGGGATCGACCCGCACGACCGAGCCCGTGGCGCCGTCGCAGGCGGCAACGCACAACGAGGCGGCCACCCGCACCGCGTCCTCGAACGTCTCCTCGCCGTAGGGCGCGGCGCTGGTGTCGAGCACCACCATCAGGCGCGGCTCGTTGGGAACGACGTTGTGGCGGACCATCAGCGTCCCCATCCGGGCCGTGGACCGCCAATGGATCAGCCGCAGGTCGTCGCCCGGCACGTACTCGCGCAGGCTGTGGAAGGCGATGCCGCCCTGAGGGGAGGTGCTGGTGGTGGGGCCGTCCATGTCCCGGGCGCGGCCCGTGGGCACGGGATCGACCACATGGACCCGCGGGTGAACCGCCAGGGTCGAGTGCGAGGCATGATCCTGGGCCAGCAGCACCAGCCGCAACGGATCGGAGCGCGCCATGGTGAGAGGTCCCACCCGGAACACGCCCCGGCGGTCGGTGGGCAGCGCGTAGCGGGCCACATAGGAGGCCCCGGGCGCGAGGTTGGGCAGCGGCACCGCGACTTTCCGCACGCCCACCGTCTCCACCGCCAGCAAGGGTGGGCTGCGCCGGGTGGCGGCGTTGGTGAGGGTGAGGATGCCGCGCGCCGACTCCCCCACCGCCACGCGGGCGGGCGTGACCTCCCTGGTGGCCACCATGTCGGGGCGCAGCAGCATCCACCACAGGCCGGTGAGCAGGGCGAAAACGCACGCCAGGCCGACCGCGATCAACTCGGGATAGTGCGCCAGGGTGCCGGCGAGCAGGAACAGCACGGCAGCCGCGGCAACGACCTTTCCCGAGGTGGTGAGCACCCGGCGATGGTGCCCGGGTGCCATCGGCCGAGTCCCCAGGGGAATTCCCGGGTTCCGTGCGAGGTCTGTGCGTGAACCGCATGCGACGTGCCCTAACATCACCGGCGGGAAGGGCGAAAAAGTCCGGGAGCAGGGATGCCCGACCACGGCGGAATAGCGCGCACCGCGCCCTTGGGTCGCGAGGCAGAACAGCGCGTCCTGCGCCGCCTCCTCGACGACGCCGCTGCGGGCCAGGCGTCGGCGCTGGTGCTCGGGGGCGAGGCCGGCCAGGGCAAGACCGCGCTGGTCGAATGGGTGACGGTTGCGGCCCACGAGCGCGACTTCAGCGTGCTGAGCGCGACCGGCGTGGAGTTCGAGAGCGAGCTCGCGTTCAGCGGGCTCACCGCCCTGCTGCGCCCGTTGCTGGACCACATCGGCGAGCTGACCGACCTGCAATCGCAGGCGCTCCAGGGCGCGTTGGGGCTCTCGCCCTCCGACGGCCCGGCGCTCACCGTGTACGGCGCCACCCTGTCGCTGCTCTCCCAGGCGGCGTTGGTCAACCCGGTGGTGGTCGTGGTGGACGACGCCCAGTGGATCGACCGGGCCACCCTCGAGGCGCTGGTGTTCGCGGCCCACCGTTGTGACGCCGACCGGGTGGCGTTCGTGTTCGCCCACCGGACCGGCACCCCGTGCATCCTCGACCAGGCCCGGTTCCCCCACCTGGAGGTGCCCGGCCTGAGCCAGGGCGCGGCCACCGAGCTGCTGGCGCGCATGGACGTCGTGCCCGTGGTCGCCCAGCGCTGTTGGCGGCTCACCCACGGCAACCCCCTCGCCTTGATCGAGGGCACCCGGGGGCTCTCGCCGGCGCAGCGGGCGGGCGAGGCTCCGCTGCCCACTGTGCTGCCGGTGGACGACCGGCTGTTGGATGACTTCCGCACCAAGCTGGCCGGGCTGGGGCCCGCGTCCCTGCGCGCCCTGGGCGTCGCCGCGCTGGCCTCGGAGGGGGACCTCGACATCATCGGCTCGGCGCTGGCGGACCTGGGGGGATCGCTCGACGACCTGGAGGCCGCCGAGACCCATCAGGTGGTGACGATGGGGCAGGGCCGGGTCGAGTGGCGCCATCCCCTGCTGCGATGCGCCGCCCACCAGGTGCTCGACGCCGGTGAGCGGCGCGACCTCCATCAGGCGCTGGCCCGCGTGACGTCCGAGGCCGGCCAGGACGACCGGGCGGTGTGGCACCTGTCCCAGAGCGTGGCGGGCCCGGATCCGGACGTGGCCGAACGGCTGGCCCACGCCGCGGCCGCGGCCTACCGGCGGGGAGCGGTCGTCGCCGCCGCCGAGGCGTACGAGCAGGCCGCCCGCTTGGCCCCGGCCGGGCCAGAGCGGGACAGGGCCGTGCTCGGCGCCGCCGACGTGCGCTGGGCCACGGGCGACTTCGAGCGGGCGACGGCCCTGTTGCGCCCCGCCATCGAGCGGGCCGACGATCCGGTGACCCGGGGGCGGATGGCGGTGATCCTCGGGCAGGCCGAGACCTGGCTCTCGGGTGCCCCGGCGGCCATCGAGCTGTTCGAGCAGCATGCCCGGGCCACGCAGGACTCGGCGCCCGAGCTCTCCGCCGTGCTCATGCTGCACGCCACCATGGCCCGGCTCATGACCCTCGACATGGTCGGCAGCCTGGAGGCTGCGGGCCGGGCTGCCTCGACGGCCGAGCAGGCCACGGAGCCCCACGTGCTGTTCGGGGCCTACGCGGTGCGGGCGCTGGCCGGGTTCTTCGCCGGCGGGGGTCCGGCCTCTGAGGTGGCCATCGAGCCCATCGGCCAGGTGGCCGCGGCCAACCTCGACGACAAGGACGACCAGGGCGTCGCCACCATCATCCAGCTCTGCGCCTATGCCTACATGGCGTGCGGTGACGTCGACCGGGCCCTCGACCTGCTGTCGCTGGTCATCGAGCACAGCGACGCCAGCGGCATGCTGGGCCGCTCGGTGGTGGCCAGGATGGTGCGGGCCGAAGCCCTGTGGCGGCGGGGTCGCTGGGCCGAGAGCCTGGCGCAGCTCAGCCACCTGCGGTCGCTGCTGCAGTCGACGCACGACCACCCGGTGTCGCGGGCCTTCACCTCCGCGGTGCTGACGCGGTTGGAGGCGGGCTTCGGTCACGACGAGGCGTGCCGCCGCTACGCGGCCGAGACCTTGGAGGCCTCGATCCCGCTGGGGATCCACCATCTGACCGCGTGGGCGCACAGCGGGCTCGGCCTGCTGGAGCTCGGGGCGGGGCGCTACACGGCGGCCGCCGCCCACTTCGACGAGGTCGCGGCACGGGCGACACAGATCGGCGAGCCGGGCTTCCTGTGGTGGCACGGCGATGCCATCGAGGCCTACCTCGGATGCGGGCGAACCGCCGACGCCCAGGACCTGCTGGACCGCCTCAACGACATCGTGGAGACCACCCAGCGACCGTGGGCCCGGGCGGTGGCGGAGCGCTGTGCCGCGCTGCTGGCCCTCACCGCGGACGGCGGCATGGGCGGTGGTTCCCGCGAGATGCGCCCGATGGGCGAAGCCGAGGACAGCGAGACCGACGATCCGTGCGATCGCCTGCGCCGCGCGCTGGACGGCTTTGCCGATCTGGATGCCCCGTTCGAGGAGGCCCGCACGCTGCTGACCTCGGGCGAGCGGCGCATCGCCGCCGGCGACCGCCGCGGGGGCGCCACCGACGTGGCCCGCGCCCGGACCATCTTCGACCGCCTGGGCGCCCGGGCGTGGAGCGAGCGCGCCTCCCACCTGCGGGGCGAGGCCAACCGCCGCTGGGCGTCGCTCGACTCCCGTCTGACGCCCGCCGAGCTGCGGGTGGCCATGGTGGTCGGCCACGGCGCCTCCAACCGGGACGCGGCCGAGCACCTGTTCATCAGCGTGAAGACGGTCGACTACCACCTGCAGGCCATCTACCGGAAGCTGGGGCTGCGCAGTCGCGCCCAGCTGGTGGCCATCGTCGCCGGCGAGCAGGCCAACAACCGGCGCCTCCACCGCTGAGGTCATCCCGACACCTCCCTCGGCACCGGCTCCACGGCGACCTCGAGGTGGTCTCCCGCGCTGCGCTCGACGGACACCCGCAGCTCGCCGCCCTGGATGACCGTGCCCGCCGCCGGTGTCACCACGCCCGACCCGGAGGACCCGCGGGCGGCCAGCGCCGAGGCCCGGGGCACCAGCACGGTGAGGCCGGGCCAGCGCCGGAGCAGGGTGGCCGCCACCCCGGCAGCGGCGCGGGAGTCGGTGCGCACCACCGCCACGTCGAGGCTGTCGACCCGGTGGGAGCGCAGCCCGGACAGGATGTGGTCATCGCGGGCCCGGCCGTCGAGCGCGACCACCGCGTCGCCGCCCGCCTGCCACAGTGTGGCCCCCACGCCCAACGGCAGGGCGCTCGCTCCCGGTGGACCGCCGGGCGCAGGCATCACCGCCATCACCGCGAGCGGGGCCGCCGGGCCCGCGCCTCCCAACAGGAGCTGCCAGCGGCGGCGACGACTGGGGGCGAAGGAGGCAGGGAGCGGGGCCAGCAC
>JBKPRV010000359.1:0-4218 GCA_046734715.1 Actinomycetota bacterium
GATCATGAACGCCGCGGCCCTGTCCGTCTGCTGCCTGACCGCCGGCGACCCGGCCATGGTGGCGGCCGCGCTCGGCGTGCTGCGAGGCGTCGCCGACGAGATCCTGGTGGCGGTGGACAGCCGCGTCGATCCGGCCGGCCTGGGACCGCTGCGGGACGTGGCCGACCGCGTGGTCCGCTTCGAGTACACCGACCCGCCCGAGTCGGCCCGGCCCTGGCTGGTGGCCAGTTGCCGCCACGACCGGGTGCTGATGGTGGACGGCGACGAGGTGGCCGGCGCCGCGCTGGTCGACGCGTTGCCGCGCCTGGCCGCCGACCCCGACACCGCCCAGTTCCGCGTGCCCCGGCGCTGGTGCTTCCCGGACTCGGCCCACTGGCTGGCCGAGCGGCCCTGGTGGCCCGACTACCAGCGCCGCCTGGTGGCGCGGGGCCCGGTGCTGGACTTCGACCTCGCGGTGCACGGCGGCGTGCGCGACGCGCTCCCCGCCCGCTACCTGGACGAGCCGCTGTACCACCTGGCCTGCGTGGTCACGCCGTTCGCCGAGCGCCGGGCCCGGGTCCGGCGCTACGAGGCCCAGCGCCCCGGGCTGGTGGCGGTGGGCGGCGGGCCCATGAACGACACGCTCTACGTGCCGGAGCACTTCGCCACCTTGCGCCCCGAGCCGGTCCCCGAGGAGGATGCCGGTGTGCTGGTGGAAGTGCTGGCGGCCCGGGGCCGCCGCGCCCCGAGCGACGGCGGGGGTGACCTGCCGGTGGTGAGCGCGGCCGAGGTCGCCGAGCATCGACCGGCCGATCCCCTCGCGCCGCAGGGCTACCAGGCGAAGCTGGCGTTGGTGGAGCTCGACCGGCGAACCGAACCGGGGAACGACACGTACCTGGTGGTCGAGGTGACCAACACGGGATCGGCCCCACTGCCCCACGGGGACAGCCCAGGGGTGCGGCTGCGGGTCGGCGCCCGCCTGCTCGACCGGGACAACGGCGTCCCGGTGGGCGAATGGGCGCTGACCCCGCTGCCCGGAGACGTGCCGCCGGGCGAGAGCCGGCTGATGGAGGCACTTATCCGCGTGCCTGACTCCCCGGGGGTGCACACTGTCGAGGTCGATCTCGTCAACGAGCACGCTCGCTGGTTCGGCGTCTCGGCGCGGGCAGAGCTGGCAGTGGCTTCGCGTTGGGGCCGCTTCGCGCTGTGATCGTCACCCTCCCCTGGATCTGAGAGGTCGAAGTGCCCGTCACGACAGTCACCACGGTCGAGGAGGCCCGGCAGCGGCTCGCGGACGCGCCGTCGCCCGTGGTGGCCGTGGCCGTCCACAACTCGTACGAGGACGCGGTGCAATGCCTCGAGGCCATCGCCACCCACGCCGATCCCGGCGTGGCCGTGCTGGTGGTGGACGACGCCGGCCTCGACCGTCGCATCGTCGACCTGCTGGACGCGTCGCCCGGCGGGCTGGCCCAGGGCGTCGTGGTCCTGCGGCACACGCAGAACCGCGGGTTCGTGCGCTCCTGCAACGACGCCTTCGCGGCTACGCCCGGGCGCGATGTGGTGCTGGTCAACAGCGACGTGGTGGTGGGCCCCGAGTGGCTGGAGCGCCTGAGGTCGGCCGCCTACAGCGCGGACACGGTGGCCAGCGCCACCAGCCTCACCAACCACGGGTCGATCCTCTCCGTGCCCGACCGCAACCGGCCGCGGGCCACCCTGCCGGGCGGCCTGCTGCCCGCCGAGGCCGCCCGCCGGGTGGCGGCGGCCAGCACGCGGCTGCGGCCCTCGATCCCCACCGCCATCGGGCACTGCATGTACCTCCGCCGGCAGGCCCTCGACCTGGTGGGCGACTTCGACGAGACGTTCGACCCGGGCTACGGCGAGGAGGTCGACTGGAGCCAGCGTGCCGTGGCCCACGGCCTGCGCCATGTGTGCGCCGACGACGTGTTCACCTATCACCGGGGCGGCGCCAGCTTCGGCGTGGCAACCGAGGTGAAGGCCCGCCAGGAGCACCACGAGGCCATCGTGCGCCGCCGCTACCCGTGGTACGGCGAGTGGGTAGCCATCACGGAGACTGATCCGGCCTCCCCGCTGGCCGACGCCCTGGCCACCGCCCGGCGGGCGCTGGTGGGCCTGACCGTGGGCGTCGACGCCATGTGCCTCGGACCCGACCAGATGGGGACCCAGCACATCGTGGTGGACACGCTGCGCGCCCTGGCCCGCCAGCCGGGGATCGACCGCGTCGTGGCGTTCGTGCCGCCCGTGGCCCCGGCCTACGTGTACGAGCTCAGGGTCGAGCTGCCGGGCGTGGAGTTCGTGCCGGTGGAGCGGATCGACCTCGTACCTGTCGGCGCCACGGTCGACCTCGTGTACCGGCCGTACCAGGTCACCCGGCTGGCCGACGTCGCCCTGCTGGAGCGGGTGGCCGAGCGCTTCGTGGTCAACCAGCTCGACACCATCGCCTTCGAGAACCCCGCCTACTTCGCCTCCGACCAGCACTGGCTCGCCTACCGGGACGCCACCCGCCTGGCGCTGGAGCTGGCCCACGGCGTGGCCTTCCTCAGCGAGGCCGGCCGGCGGGCCACGCACGCCCAGGGCCTGCTGAGCGGGCGGGCGGCCGAGGCGGTGGTGGGATGCGGGGTCGACGGCGCTCCCGGCACGGAGGACGGGCCCGACGCCATGCCCGCGGGTCTCCACCCCGACGACGAGGGCTTCGTGCTGTGCCTGGGCGCCTCCTACCTGCACAAGAACCGGCCCTTCGCGGTCGAGGTGTGGACCGAGCTGCGGCGCCGGGGATGGGACGGCCGCCTGGTGCTGGCCGGGCCCACCCCGCCCCACGGCAACTCGCTGGCCCGGGAGGCCGAGCTGCGCCTGGGGCTCGGCGACGACCTCCGGACCGACCTGATCACACTGGGCACCGTGAGCGAGGACGAGAAGCGCTGGCTGTACCGGCGTGCCTCGCTGGTCCTCTACCCGTCCTCGGTCGAGGGCTTCGGGCTGGTGCCCTTCGAGGCCGCCCGCTTCGGCGTGGCCGCCCTGTCCACCCGCTGTGCCGGGCTGGACGAGGTGCTCCCCCCGGGGCTGACCGTGCTCGACGGCTTCGACGTGGCCCGCGGGGCCGACGCGGCCTGGAGCCTGCTGCACGACAAGGTGGCGGCCAAGGAGCTGGTGGAGGCACTGCGGATCGGGGCCGAGGCCCATCCGTGGGACGCCACCGCCGCGCGCCTCGTGACCCTGTTCGGCGAGGCCCTCCGCCGGCCCCGCGGGCGGGTGCTGGGGGTCGAGGGCGAAGGCGACGACCCGCTCGGCGTCCTACCCCGGCGGCCGCGGCGCCACACGCTCTCCGAATGGGGCGCGGCGCTGGAGCGGATGGTGCACGCGGTCATCGACCGCCCCTCGCTCAAGCAGCGCCTGTCGCCCGACGGCACCCGCCGCCAGTACGCGGCCCGGGTCGTGATCGGGCGCGCCCGGCGCCGGCTGGGCTGAGACGACAGATAAGCGTCAGACCTTGTTCGCACAGTGGTCGCGCCCTGTTGAGGCGCGGGCAACGGAGACGACGCATGGTGGTGGGACCACAGGAGGAACGTTCCACACATGGGTCGACATGAGCTCTGGGTCGAGCTGGCCGACACGCCCGGCAACCTGGCGGCCGTGGCGGCCGACATGGCCGCGTGCGGCGCCAACATCCTCCACCTCGACGTGCACGCGGGCGGCGAGGCCACCGTGGTGGACAGGCTCGTGGTCCAAGTTCCGGACGAGCGCAGCCACGAGCTGGCCTCGGCCGCGGCCCGGTGTGGCGCCACCCTGCTCGGCCTGGACGAGGCCGATCCCGATGTGCTGGTGGACGACGTCGTGCGGGCGCTCGACGTCGCCCATCTCCTCGTGGCCGGGGCGGGGCCCGACGCCCGCGTCGAGGCCATCCGCCGCCTGATCCCGGTCGACGAGGTCGGCATCGAGACGGTGGACGCGAGCTCGCCGGTGGTGGACGCGCTCGACCGGCCCGACCCGTCGAGCGCCGGCGCGCCGTGGCTCGTGGTGGTGCCCTACGACCACGACGGCGTGCAGGAGGTCGCGGTGCTGCGCCGGTGGGGTCGGCGTTTCACCGCCACCGAGGCCGCCCGCTGCCGGGCGGTGCTCCGCCTGGCCGCCCAGTTGGACGGCACGAGGCACCGGGCCCCGGGGCCGGCCACCCCCGTGGCACTACGCCGCCCCTCCACGACGCTGGAGCGCCTGGTGGTGCTC